>DALYYK010000048.1:0-5907 GCA_031983305.1 Candidatus Fimivivens sp.
TAATTCTGCAAAAAAAATTGCTTGCCCTGTTAGATCTTTGTAAAATTGAAAGAAAAGAAGCGCGGAGGGCAAACATATTCCGCGCGCCCTTATTTTGATTCGCCTAGATGTATCAAAAATAAACTGTGGATCGGGTGACTAAATGATAAAGCTACTAATAATTGCAGACGATTTCACAGGCGCATTGGATACAGGCGTCCTGTTTAAGGCGTACGGCGCGGCAACTTTGGTAAAAACCGGGCCGGTATATGATTTTTCTCAGGAAAATATGAACGCTCAGGTGCTTGTGCTCGATGCGCAGACCCGGCACCTTTCTCCCGCACAAGCTTACGATATTGTGTTTAACATTGTTCGAGGCGCAACACGGGTGGGGGTTCCGTTTATCTACAAAAAGACCGATTCGGCACTCAGGGGCAATATCGGCAGCGAGCTTGCAGCTGTCATGGACGCCGGTGATGTCAACCAAATAACCTTTGTCCCGGCCTATCCCACAATGGGCAGAACGACCTGCGACGGCATTCATTATATAGATGGCGTTCCCGTCTCACAAAGCATATTCGGAAACGACCCTTTTGAACCGGTTCTTCATTCGGATGTGCGCGAAATTATTATGCAACAGACCCCCAAACCCGTTATCGTGCATCGCGAAGGATTGTTTGCAAATGATTTCAACGCACCGGGCATACAGCTCTATGATGCGGGGTCGGTCGAGCGCCTGAAGGCAATAGTCGAGACGGTTGGACTCGAAGGGCTGCGTTTTTCAGCTGGCTGCGCGGGTTTTGCGGCCGTTTTGGCTGAGGCTTTGATGCTAACGGGCATTTCGCCCCCCATACCCGAGCTGAACCCCGCGCTGTTTGTTGTTTGTGGCAGCGTAAACCCTGTGACGCAGGCGCAGCTTAAGGTCGCGCAGCAAAAGGGCTTTAGCCGAATTCAGCTGACGCTGGCCCAAAAGCTGGAGCCACAGTGGCTTGAGAGCCGCAACTGCGCAGACGCGCTGAATGCCTGGCTGGAATTATTTAATCAGGAGGGGCGGCTTATTCTCGACGCCAACGACGCCCAAGGCAGTGAGGAAACGAAATGTTATGCCGCGCTCAAGGGCCTTTCGAGCGATCAGGTGCGGCTGCGCATCTCTTCTGCACTGGCGGCACTGACCCAAAAGCTTCTGGACAAGGGTCTTCATGCCACGCTGATGTGCACGGGCGGCGACACGCTGCTGGCTTTGATGCAGGCGGTCGGATCGGATGAACTGATGCCGGTGTGTGAATTAGAGCCGGGCGTTGTGCTTTCGCAATTTGTATATAACCGAAACATTTACGATATTATCACCAAGTCCGGTGGCTTCGGGCCGCCCACATTAATTTACAGTCTGGCCCGTCGCCTGTCCGAACGGGTTGGAGAAAGGATGCAAAAATGATTAAAAACTATAGCTTGAAAATGCCCGGCGCTATTTTTGGCGGTGCAGGCGCGCTTGAGAACATCAAGACAATTTTTGCCGAAAACAAGGTGCGGCGGCTGGCGGTTTTTACCGACCGCGGCATTGAAGGCGCGGGACTGTTGGAATTGCCTATGGCCATTGTGCGCAGCACCGGCGTAGAAACGATTATTTTAAACGATCTGCCCGCCGAGCCTACATATGAGCAGGCACAAAAACTGGTGGACCAGTGCAAAAGCGCCAAGGCCGATTTCATTATGGCGGTCGGCGGCGGCAGTGTTATGGACACGGCCAAACTGGCCAGCGTCCTTATCACCGACGACTATGGCGTTTACGAGCTTTTGGAGAACCCCAAGCGCGCCCAAAAGTGCTTGAAGACCCTGCTGATACCGACCACGGCCGGCACCGGCGCTGAGGCAACGCCCAACGCGATTGTCGCCGTTCCTGAAAAGCAGCTGAAGGTCGGCATTGTCAATGATCATATGATTGCAGATTATGTCATTCTTGAAGCGGCGATGATTCGGAATCTCCCCAGAAAGATTGCGGCCGCGACCGGCGTCGACGCGCTGGCGCATGCCATAGAGTGCTATACCGGCAACAAGGCCAACCCGTTCAGCGATATTTTTGCGATGCGGGCGATGACGCTTATCTTTGAGCATCTTGAACGTGCCTGCGACGACGCCGATGCGCTCGACGCCAAGCAGCAAATGCTAACTGCCAGCTTTTACGCCGGTGTGGCAATAACCGCCTCGGGCACAACCGCTGTCCATGCGCTGAGCTATCCGCTTGGCGGCAAATACCACATTCCGCACGGCGTTTCTAACGCGATGCTGCTGGCGCCGGTCATGCGCTTTAACGCGCCGGCCTGCCGCGCGCGGCTGGCCGAGGTTTATGACTGCTGCTTTAAGGGAGATGCTGTTTCTGAAGAGGAAAAGAGTTTGGCTGTTATCGCGCGCCTTGAGGCCATCGTCGAGCATCTGTCGATTCCGACCAGCTTAAAAGCTTTTGCTGTTCCGCCAGAGGATTTGGATGCGCTGGTTGATTCAGGCATGGCCGTAACGCGTCTGCTTTCTAATAATATGCGGCAGGTTACCCCAGAGGACGCAAGAAGCATTTATCAGCAAATTATGTGACACAAGGAGAGAGACCGATGAAAAAGGTGCAAATTAAGGGCATTATCCCGCCCGTTCTTACGCCCATGAATGCTGATGAGAGCATTAACGAGCAAGAACTTCGTAATCAGGTAAACCGCATGGTGGAGGCGGGCGTACACGGCATTTTTGTATTTGGCACCAACGGTGAAAGCTATGCGCTGACCCCACAGGAAAAGGAGCGCGTTTTAACCATTGCCGTGGAAGAAACGGCGCATCGCGTGCCCGTCTATGCCGGAAGCGGCTGCATCACTACGGCCGAGACGGTCGCCATGAGCCAAAAGGCGCAGGCGCTGGGCGCCGATGTTTTATCAGTTATAACACCTTATTTCGCGGCCGCGTCCCAAGACGAGCTTTACCGCCATTTCATGACGGTCGCCGAAGCGGTCGATATGCCGATTGTGCTCTATAATATTCCGGCGCGTACCGGCAACGCGCTTTCGCCCGGTCTCGTGCGCCGTCTGGCAAAGGATGCGCCGAACATCGTCGGTGCGAAGGACTCGAGCGGCAGCTTTGACAACATGAAGCAGTATATTGAGCTGACCGCCGACCTCGGGAAGGATTTCAGTATCCTGTCCGGCAACGACTCGCTCATTTTGCCGGGGCTGGTGTTTGGCGGCAAGGGCGGCATCGCGGGCTGCGCCAACGTATTCCCCAGAACGATGGTCGCCGTCTACGAGGAATTTATGGCCGGAAACCTTGAGAAGGCCAAGGCGGTTCAAGACAGCATACGCCCGTTCCGTGACTGCTTTAAGTACGGAAACCCCAACACCATCGTGAAGCTGTCAGCAGGTCTTTTGGGCTATCCGGTCGGCGGGTGCCGCAAGCCGTTTGACAGCCTGTCCGACGAAGGCCTCGCGCGGGTGAAGGAAGTTTTGGCGCAGTGCGCGGCGAAAGGAATGGAATAAAGGAGGACTCTCATGAGCGACAAACCGATACTTGCAATTTCAATGGGCGACCCATTTGGCAACGGCCCCGAAATTACCGTCAAAGCACTTTCAGATGCGGCGATTTATGACCGGTGCCGCCCTCTTGTGGTCGGCGATATGAGCAGCATGACCTATGCGGCGCGGGCGGTGAAAAAATCATCCGGCCTTGAGGTGGCGCTGCGTGCCGTCCATTCGGCGGAAGAAGCGCAGTTTGAGCCGGGCGTCATCGATGTGTATGACTTGGGACTGGTGCAGGAGTCCGACATTCCCGGCGACCCCGACGCGCCGACGCCTTTTAAATTAAATGCGACAACCTTGGGTGGTGAAGCATCTTTTCAGTATGTCAAAACCATCATTGAGCTTGCCATGGCCAAAAAGGCGGATGCAACCGTCACAAACGCCATCAGCAAGGAAGCCATCAACATGGCTGGACATCACTACAGCGGCCACACTGAAATATACGCCGACTTAACCGGTACCCCCAAATATTCCATGATGTTGGCGCATGACGCCCTGCGCGTGGTGCATGTGTCAACACATGTTTCACTGCGCCAAGCCTGCGATTTGGTCAAGAAAGAGCGGGTGCTGGACGTTATCCGCATCGCCGCCGCTGGATGCAGGGCTCTCGGTATTGAAAATCCAAAAATCGGCGTGGCGGGCTTAAACCCCCACTGTGGCGAAAACGGCATGTTCGGTACCGAGGAAATCGAGGAGATTCAGCCTGCAATCGACGCAGCGCTGGCTGAGGGCATCAACATCCCGGACAAAAAGCCCATCCCGGCGGACACCGCATTTTCAAAAGCGCTGGGCGGTTGGTACGACATCGTGGTGGTCATGTACCACGATCAGGGCCACATCCCCCTGAAGGTAAAGGGCTTTATCTACAACAAGGCGCTTGGGAAGTGGGACGCCGTCGCGGGTATTAATGTGACGCTGGGCTTGCCAGTCATCCGGGCCAGCGTTGATCACGGCACCGGCTATGGCCACGCGGGAGACGGCGGCGCAAACGCGCTGAGCCTGATCAACGCCATAGATTATGCTATTCTGATGGCAAACGCTAAAAACGCGGACTGATGTGCCGCTCCGAATTCATCTTTCACCGTCTTGGCGGTTTAAGAGTAAAAAATTTTAACGGTATTTAATGAAGGGAGACACAATATGAAAAAGGCATTTTTGGCAGCTCTTGCAATGGTGATAGCGCTATCTCTCGTTGCCTGCGGCGGGCAGTCCTCCAGCAGCCCGTCTGGGAGCGCACCCGCACCGGGCAGCAGCGCACCGGAAAGCGCGCAGACCGGTTTATCCGATCCCGTCAATCTGACCCTTGCCGCCCAAGAGGTTGGCACCGGGGCGTACTCCGTCGCCGCAGCCGTTCAGTCGGCTATGCTGAAGGGCCTGCCCTCAGGTTCCACCATCGACTTGACGACGAATTCTCCCGGCGGAGTTGGCGCGCCGGTGCTGATTCAAAATGAAGAGTGCGATGTTATTGTCGCTAACGCCGGCCCCTCCTTGTGGAGCTATACCCTCAGCGCCGATGAATATACCTTTGGCGGCTGCCCGGATATTACCAGCTTAGGCGGCGGCTTGGGCCACACTTTTTCGAACGTCATGTTCACCCAAA
This sequence comes from Candidatus Fimivivens sp., assembly GCA_031983305.1. Classification (GTDB taxonomy): domain Bacteria; phylum Bacillota; class Clostridia; order Oscillospirales; family Ruminococcaceae; genus Yanshouia. The sequence continues at coordinate 5,131 of DALYYK010000048.1, forward strand.
AGTTTGTGGACAAAACCGGTTACACCTCTCTGGAACAGGTTATTGCCGACAAATATCCTATTAAGCTGATTACCAAAAAGAACGGTTCCTTGGGTGAACTGACCGCCGAACGCGTCATCGAAGCCTGCGGCATCACCGTTGAGGAATTCATGGCCTTCGCCACATGGGAGAAGACTGGCACCGACGCCATTAAAAGCGGCTTGCAGGACGATCTGTATGACATGACTATTGACCATATCGACGCCGGCCAGGCTACCACCACTGAAATCTGCCTGACGCATGATATGTATTTTGTTCAGTTGGCCGACAGCACACTAGCTGAAATGCAGAAAATGGGCTATGCCCCTATCGTCATGGAAGCCGGTACTTGGAACAAGCAGACCACCGACATCAACACTATGGGCTCCCAGCAAAATATTCTGGTTCCCAAAAGCATGGATGAGGAAGTTGCCTATGCTTTAACCAAGGCTATGTGCGAAAACAAGGATGAAATGGCTGCTGCGGTTGCTTCTTTAGGCTATTTTGACCCTCAGACCGCTGGCTCAAAAGAGCTGTGCGGCGCTCCGCTTCACCCCGGTGCCATCAAGTACTATAAAGAAGCCGGGATGCCCTACGACGAATAAGCGTTGAGATGTTTTACAGAAAGAAGGCGTGGGAATGTCTGAACTCCTGAAAGGAAAAGCGGCAATCATCACCGGTTCTTCCCGGGGAATTGGCAGGGCGATCGCCTTGGCTTTTGCAGAAAACGGTGCCGATTTGGTCATTCACGGCACTCGG
>DALYYK010000048.1:5917-9002 GCA_031983305.1 Candidatus Fimivivens sp.
ATATGGCACCGCCCAGCGGTTAACCGAGGCCTGTCTGGACGCCTTTGGCAGGATTGATGCGCTCGTAAACAACGCCGGTATCAACAGCCGGTACAGCTTTGCCGACCTACCGCTGGAGGAATGGGACAGGATGCTAAAAACAAACCTAACAAGCGCGTTTTACACCTGTAAATGCGTGGTTCCGCATATGATAACGCAAAAAAGCGGCTGCATCATCAATATGTCCTCTTCCGCCGGAAAGACTGCCCACCCCAATGCGTCTGTTTGTTACGGCGTATCTAAAGCCGGTATTAATTCTCTGACGCAAAAGTTGGCTTACGATTTGGCGCCCCATGGCATTCGCGTCAATGCTGTTTGCCCCGGGCCGATAGAAACGGATATGTCCCTGCAATGGACCGCCGAGTACCGCGAAAAGACGCTCGGCAGCATCCCGCTGCGCCGCCTCGGCACAGGCGCGGATGTCGCAAATGTCGCCGTTTTTCTGGCGTCGGATCTGTCCGCATTCATTGTGGGGGAGTCCATTAATGTCAACGGCGGCAAGTATATGAACTGATCCTGTGCTGTAGTGCACATGCGCCTCACAAAGCGGCCGGGCGGGTATTCGCCCGACCGGCCGCTTTGTCGTGATGAAAATAAGATTCCTACTGAGGAGGAAGATTTACTTGGAGGCTAAAAAGAACTTGAATCTGCGGAAGATTTCAGCAGTGACGGTCACGACGCTATTCTTTGCTTTCCAGATGTATATTGCTTTGGTGAAACAATACCCCCCCATGCTTCAGGGCCCTTTGCATTTGGTATTTGCATTGGCGCTGGTTTATATTTATTTCCCTGCCGACTATAACTATCGGAAAAAAATTCGTAAAGCGGCCGAGGCAAAGAACGAAACCCCCGACCCTGCGTTGATGAATAAGCGCGCGTGGACCAACTGGTTTGATATTCCTGCCTTTATCGGCATCGGGTATCTCCTGTGGTATGTCCTTTCTCAGAGTTCCCGCTTGAACGACTTTGTCATTGGCATTTCAAAAGTATACACCATCGACTATGTAGGCATGGTTATAACGATTCTGCTCCTGCTGACCGCGGTCTATAGAACACTGGGCATGACGCTGACAGTATTTATTGCCGCCTTTATCGTCTTCGCATGGGTTTCCCCTTATCTGCCGGGCATCTTTTATACCAAGCCAAAGTCTACGGCCCTGAAATTTTTGAACCAGTTTACCGCTGGTATGACGATGACCGAGAGCGGCGTCTTTGGCACGCCTTTGTTCACCTCGGCCAGCACATTATTTTATTTCATGGTCTTTGGCGCATTTTTCTCCACCATTGGCGGCGGACAATTGCTCATTGACATGGGCATGAAGATTTCCAACAACTCCTCCGGCGGTCCCGCCAAGGCAGCCGTTTTATCCTCCGGCCTGATGGGCATGATTTCCGGCTCCGCGGTGGCCAACGTGGCTACCACCGGTGTTATGACCATCCCCATGATGAAAAAGATTGGTTATGAGCCCGAAGAAGCCGGCGCCGTAGAGGCGGTCGCCTCCACCGGCGGACAGATTATGCCCCCCATCATGGGTGTGGGCGCGTTCATTATGGCTGAAATGCTGGGCGTCAACTACATGAAGATTGCCATGGCGGCCATTATTCCGGCTGTGGCTTATTACTTTGCCGTGTTTGTGTTGGTTGACCGCATTGCGGCCAAGCGCGCCGCTAAAATTGACACAACCGTTGACGCGACAATTCAGGTTGACCGCAAAATTATGCCGCGCCTGTATCTGCTGATTCCCGCGGTGCTTTTGGTCATCTGGATTATTCGTGGCGCTTCCTTGATGCGCGCCGGTATGATAGGCATTTTTGCCTGCATTGGCTGTAATGTCATCAACTATTTCGTGAATCGAACCGATTACATCAATCTGAAAGGGTTGGGCGAATGCTGCGTCGACGGCTCCAAACAGGCCGCAAGCATTGCGATTCCGACCGCTGCCTGCGGCATTATTATCAATGTGGTGACGGGACAGACATCGCTTGCCACCAACCTATCCAACCTGATTAGCGCGCTGGGAACCAACAACCTGTTTTTTGCGCTGTTAATTTCCATGGTTGGCTGCATGATTTTAGGCATGGCGCTGCCTACCGTGGCCGCCTATCTGGTGGGCACGATACTGTTTGTCCCCAGCATCCGTCCCATTCTGCTCGCCACCGGAATGGAACAGTTTACCGCGAACCTGTGCGCCAATATGTTTGTATTCTACTATGGCATTATGGCACAGATTACACCGCCCGTGTGCGTGGCTTCCTACACGGCCGCCGGTATTGCGGACGCCAACGCCATGAAAACCGGCCTGAAGGGCTTTAGCTTTGCGACGGTCGGGTTCCTGATTCCCTTTGTTTTCGTTTACAATCCCGCCATCCTGCTGGAGGGAACGTTGATTGAAATTGTCATTGGCACGGTGCAGCTGGCCTTGGGCACTTATTTTCTGGCGGTCATGGTTGCCGGCTTCTTTAAATCCAACCTGAATATGCTCCAGCGGGGACTGCTGTTTGTCGCATCTATGTGCTTGATTATCCCCGAGACAATCAGTTCCATCATTGGCGCCGTAATTGGTATTGCAACGCTGCTTTTTAGCATTATTCAAACAAGAAATGGTGAACGCCGGAAAGGGACTTCTGTGTGAATCATTATCATAGTGTGGCAATAGCAGGTATGGGGCTCGCGGCGCTGAGCACCGCTGCCCGCCTTGTCGAGCTGGGCGTTAAAAACATCGGCATTTATGGAAGCGGCTTTGGCGGTACGCCGTATATCGCGGCAATCAACTTTGTCCTGCCGGATAATCCTTACGGCGATACGCCGACGCTGTACTGCGAGGATATGCTGCATGCCGGTTATGGTGTCGGCAACCGGGAGTTGGTGGAGCAGATGACCCGGAGAACGGCGGACGGCTATGCGCTGCTTCGCCGGTGGGGCGCCGAATTTGCCCACAATGAGAATGGCGCGATTAAGCTGCGCCATGCCTCAGGGCATACTTATCCCCGTTCCCTGTGCCAGACGACGCAGCTCGTCGGCGAGGCGCTCATAAAGGCGCTGCTC
>DALYYK010000048.1:9012-10650 GCA_031983305.1 Candidatus Fimivivens sp.
GCTGCTACCCAGACTGGAGGCTGCCGGGGTAGAAATCCATCAGCATTGTCAGGTGGTGGATTTATTGGCCAAGGACGGCGTAATCGACGGCTTTACCATCCAAGAGGACGGACATTTAAATCAGGTGTATGCGCCTGTGGTGGTGGCTGCGTGGGGCGGCGTCGGCAATTTGCTGGGCCAGTCCACCTATCCGAACGACATCAAGGGCAACACGCTGGGCATGGCACAAAAGGCCGGCGCCGAAATGATTGATATGGAATTTTTGGAGTTTGAGCCTTTGGTCATTCTCGATCCGCCCGGCGCTGCGGGGGAGCCGTCGCCAACCGCTATGCTGGGAGAAGGCGGATACCTGAGGAATGCCGACGGAGACCGTTTTTTGCTTCATGTCCGCCCACAGGGCGAGGCCGGCGCGCCAAAGTCTTTGATCAACCAAGAGGCATGGAAGCAGGTTCAAGCCGGCAAGGGCAGCCCGCATGGCGGCGTTTATCTGGATTTGCGCCACGTAGACCGAAAGGTTTTGCAAGCCTATCCCTGGTATTTTGATCGTTTGATGAACAGTGGCTGCGACCCGAATGAACAGCAGCTGGAAATTGGCCCTATGGCGCATAGCTTCTCCGGGGGGATTAAGGTGGACACACATTATGCCTCGAATGTGCAGGGGCTCTATGCCGTGGGCGAGGCCTGCGGCGGTATTCACGGCGCCTGCCGTTGTGCCGGCAACGCCGGTTGTCAAGCCGTGCTCTCCGGCATGCTGTGCGCCGAGGGCATTACAAAGCAGGCTAATCTGAAGCGGGAAATCTCCGAACACGCGGTGACCTGCCAGTGTGATTTGCCGCTTAGAAACCGCGTTTTACCCCAGCTTCAGAATATTGGCGCTAAAGCGCTCGGCATTTACCGCAACGGGCCGGATTTAGACACGGCGAAAGCGGCTGTGCAAGCTATTCTCGATGCGTCCGAGACAGCCAAAGACACCCTGACGGAACAGAGCGCGCGTGCTATTCTGATGATTTTGCAGGCAGCGCTAAGCCGTAAGGAAAGCCGAGGCACCCATAATCGCCTTGATTATCCCGAAACCAACCCTGACTATGAAAAAGGTTTCGTTGTCTGATTTTACGCATTCACCCTTATGATGAACGGAGGTATATGCTATGAAATTTCCTGTTTTAAACGGATTGAGCCCCGACGGCACCATCTATGAGAACGCCGCTATGGGGACAATAGAGGCTATGCTGCCCCCAGGTCCCTTTTCTTCCGCGCATGCCCCGGCTTTATTGGAGCTGGAAAACGGCGATATGCTTTGTGCTTGGTTTGCCGGTTCCTACGAAGGCAGCTCCGACATCAGCATCATCTGCGCCCGCCTGCCGAAAGGTGCTTCCCAATGGAGCGAGCCTGTTCGGGTTTCAGGCGATCCGCAGCGCAGTGAGCAGAATCCGTCTCTCTTTCTGGCGCCTAACGGGGAGATCTGGGCCATGTATACCGCCCAGATGGACCGTGTTGAAGGCAAGGACAATATGCAGTTTACCTCTGTGGTGCGCCGCCAAAGAAGCACCGACGGCGGATTGACCTGGAGCGACTACGATGTCGTATTTCCGGAGGAAGGCACATTTTGCCGGCAGCCGATTCAGATTTTATCCAACG
>DALYYK010000049.1:0-10397 GCA_031983305.1 Candidatus Fimivivens sp.
GACGACTTTACTAACGTTGCGACCGTGGCTCAGGACAACACCTACACGCCGGTGGCCCGAAAGAGCTCAGGCTGGGACAACCTTGAAGAGATGATCGCTTACGCGAAGGCAAACCCTGAAAAGGTGCGCTACTCGCAGGTTTATGGCAGTGTGACCCACTATGTCTGCACCCAGATGGAAAAGAGCATGGGCGTTACCTTCAACAAGCTCGACGTAGGCACCGGCACGCCCGAGCGTCTGGCAGCATTTATGGGCGAGCAGGTTGACCTGCTGGCCGTCAATTACATGAACATCAAGGATTATGTCGAAAACGGCGATTTTGTCGTGCTCGGCGTGGCCTCTGAAGAGCGCTGCCCCGGCATGGAGCAGTTCCCCACCTTCAAGGAGCAGGGCTACGACGTCGTCAGCTCCAAGAACTATGAGGTTAAGCTGCCCAAGGGTGCCGACCCCGCGATTGTCGCAAAGCTGACCACCGCCATCAAGGAAGTGACCGAGGATGCGGAATTTGTCGAGGCGCTTGCAAAGTTCTACGCCGTGCCCTACTATCGCAGCCCCGAAGAGTGCGACACACAGGACCGCGCCGAGGTTGAGACGCTCAAGGCCTATTTCGCGCAGCAGTAATGAACAGCGACGCGGCTTGCCGGGCAGCAGCTCCGCTGTCCGGCAAGCCGTAAGGTATCTGCAACTGACAATCATTTTCAGAATGGAGAAAAGCTATGACCAATAAGCAGCGCGATCTTTTGTGTGCTGTTCTGTTTTTAGTGTTCGGCGCTTTTGTTTTTATACAGGCGCTCCCCATTAAGCCGATTATGGGTAAAGATCTCGGCTCGGGCTTCATGCCCAAAATCATTGGGGCTTCCATTGTCGTTTTAGCCGCGGTGAAGCTGGTTGTGACGCTGACCGCCAAGTCCTCCTCGCAGCAGGTTCAATCCGACGACGATCTAAAGGGCGGACTTTGGACCATTGCCGCACTCGCGGCCTATGTGCTGTTGTTTGATAAGCTGGGCTTTATTCTTTCGACCGCCCTTTATCTGTTTGTGCAGATTCTCGTACTGAGCAACGAGCAGAACCGAAACATCAAGCTCTTCGCGGCTATTTCGGTCGTCACACCGGTGGCAATTTATGCGCTTTTTGTATACGTCATTTCCATGCCGCTTCCAGCGGGCGTGCTCGGCTTTTAAGAAAGGGGAATCTTTATGGTAGCACAAGCGTTTTCTCTTGTTTTTACCCCCGTGTGCCTGCTGCTGATTTTGCTTGGCGTCGTCATCGGCATCATCTTCGGCTCAATTCCGGGGCTTTCGGCCACAATGGCAGTTGTGCTGTTTTTGCCGATGTCCTTCGGCATGACGCCGATGAACGGCATTTCGCTGCTGGTCGGACTTTATATGGGCGGCATCTCCGGCGGTCTAATCTCGGCTATTCTGCTTAAAATTCCCGGAACCCCCTCCTCGATCGCGACCGTGTTCGACGGCGGCCCAATGGCCGACAAGGGCGAGGCGGGCAAGGCGCTGGGCGTCGGCATTCTATATTCCTTCATCGGCGGCCTGCTGAGCATTTTTGCGCTGATGTTTGTGTCGCCCTACCTCGCGGCGGTGACGCTGAAATTTACGCCGGTGGAATATTTCTCAATCGCCGTATTCTCGTTGACCATCATCGCGAGCCTGTCGGGCAATTCGCTGCTTAACGGCTTACTTTCCGGCTTTTTTGGCATTGCCATCTCGCTGGTCGGCATGGCGCCGATCGACGCGCTGACCCGTTTTACTTTCGGGCAATATCAGCTGCTTTCGGGCTTTGACATTGTCGTTATTCTGATCGGTGTCTTTGCGGTTGTTGATATTATCCGCTCAGGCTTTGAACGACGGCATCTGGCGGATAAGATGATTAAAACGAACTATGAGCTCAAGGGCTTTGGCATTGGCTGGTCAGAATTTAAAGGCCAGATCGCCAATATGATCCGCTCTTCGCTTATCGGTATCGGCATTGGCATTCTGCCCGGTATCGGTGGTTCTACCGCCGGTATCCTCGCGTATACCGCACAGAAAAACTCGACCAAATACCCCGAGAAATTCGGTACCGGCATCATCGACGGTATTGTCGCGTCCGAGACCTCAAACAACGCGGTTATCGGCGGTTCGCTGATTCCGCTGCTGACAATGGGTATTCCGGGCAACACGGTCACGGCCATCTTCCTCGGGGGTCTGACCATCCACGGCATTTCGCCCGGCCCGCTGATCTTCCAGAAGAGCGGCCAGTATGTCTACGGCATCTTCCTCGCGCTGATCATGGCGAACATCTTCATGCTTGTCTTTGAGCGCGGCTGCCTGCGTGGCTTTGTCCGGCTGCTCGACATCCCCAAGCATCTGCTGCTGCCCATCATCATGGTCTGCTGCGTTGTGGGGGCTTATTCCAGCAATAACCGCGTCTATGACGTCTGGTGTGTGCTGCTCTTTGGTCTGCTCGGCCTGCTATTTAAGAAGCTCAAGGTGCCCACGACCCCGCTGATTATCGGGTTTATTCTGGGTAAAATGGCCGAAGAAAACCTGCGCCGCGCCCTTATGGCCAGCGCCGGAAGCTGGGCGGTATTTGTGACACGGCCCATCTCGCTGGCGTTTCTGATCGTTGCGGTGGTGTCTGTGGTCATGACGCTCAAAAAGAGCCGTCAGAGCAAAAAACAGGCGGCTTAAACCGCCGGGAGGGAAAAGGGCAAGATGTATGAGCTTTTAATTTGTGGCGGTCGCGTGCTCGACCCGGCGCGGGGCATCGACGCAATAAGCGATGTGGCGGTAGAAAACGGTCGGATTGCCGCCGTCGGCCAATTGGCTGGTCAGCCCGCCGAACAGGTTCTGCGCGCCGACGGCTGTATCGTGACCCCGGGGCTGATCGATATGCACGCGCACCTTTATCCGCTGACCGAAATCGGCATCCTGCCTGAAACAGCCTGCTTTACGGCGGGGGTGACCTCGGCGCTCGACTGCGGCAGCGCGGGGGCGGCCACCTACCCGGCACACAGGGGGGCAGTGCTCTCCTCACGGGTGCGCACCCGCGCGCTGCTGCATGTCTGCTCAGCTGGGCTTGCCACTGGGCGTTACCTCGAAAACCCTGATCCGCGTTATTACGACAAGACTAAAATAGCGCGGTGCCTGCGGGAATATCCCGAGCTGATAGGCCTGAAAATACGTCAAGGCGCCGAGATTGTGGGGGATCTAGGACTCAAACCATTAGCAGAGACCCTCGTACTGGCCGAAGAATTTGGCGTCCCTGTGATGGTGCACTGCTCCAACCCGCCCGGCAAGCTTGACGATATGATCGCTATGCTGCGCCCCGGCGATATTCTGACCCATGCCTACCAAGATAAGGGCGGCAGTCTGCTGGACGCAAATGGCCGCATCTCTAAGACGGCGTGGGACGCCCGGGAGCGCGGTGTCATCTTTGATGTGGCAAATGCCAATATCCATTTTTCATTTGCGGTGGCGCGGCAGGCACTCCAAGAAGGCTTTTTGCCCGACGTCATCAGCACCGACCTGACCACCCGCAGCCTTTACCGCCGCCCGGCGGTGTTTAACCTGCTGCATGTGCTGGCTAAATATCTCAATATGGGGCTGACGCTGGCACAGGTTATTGAACGCTGTACCGCCGTCCCGGCCCGTATTATGGGACTGGCAGACGAAGCGGGAACGCTGCGCCCCGGCGGCTGCGCCGACATCGCCGTGCTGCGCGAATACGAGCGGGTAACCGAATTCGGCGATCGAACCGGCGAAATAATGCGCGGCAGCCGTTGCCTGCGTGCCATGATGACGGTACGCGCGGGTGAAATCGTCTACCGGGATCAGGATTTTTAAGCGGAAGTCTTTGTGCCTTAATAGGGTGTCTTCAAGCCCCGGTTCTCCGTGCTGCGGTCCTTCTCACCTTTGCGGGAGGGGCCGCAGCATTTCTACAATCCTTTAATCCATCCTAAAAAGAGATCTTTTATGAGGGCGCCTACCTCAACAGAAGATGTTCAGCGCATTCTCGTTAAATTTCGTTGCGCTCGGCCCGCAATAGACCGCTTGTTCACTTTTTATATTGGCTGACATAGCGCGTCTTATCGTCAACGCAAAAGCGCCGGAGCGTTGAGGAATGTAGTCCTCAATGCCCCGGCGCTTTAATCTACTTGGGTTTTGGAATTGTTCTTCATGTTGGCGTCTGTTTCTTCCTGTGCAAGCTGTTCTGGCGAGCCCTATGTTGATTGCCGGCGCAGCGCTTGGCTCACACGTCCAAAACAACTATGCTTCGGTACGCAAAAACTGTCGGTTGTCCACACAGGTGATTTCTCTGCCTTGCTGTAACGCCAGAATATTTTCGGCCAGCATGGGGATCATCACCTCGGCGATATCCGAGGTATCGCCGCCGATGTGCGGCGTCATGACAATATTGGGATGCGAGAGAATAGGCACGTTCTCGGGCAAGGGTTCCTGTTCGGGGCAGTCGATACCCGCGCCCAGAATTTTGCCCGTTTGCAGGGCATGCAACAACGCGGTCTCGTGCACAAGGCCGCCGCGCGCGGTGTTAATCAGCACACCGTCCCGCTTCATCATATTGAGTTCTTTTTGACTGATTAGATGGTGGTTTTCTTCTGTCAGCGGCAAATGCAGGCTGACAATATCGGAGGTGCGCAGCAGCGTCTCAAAGGATACATAGCGCATATGATGCGCACGCTCCACTTCTTCAGGCAGACGATAAACATCGTAATACTGCACCTCGGCCCCAAAGCCGCGGAGCTTCTGCGCCACCATGCGACCGATATTTCCGCCGCCTATCAGCCCCACCAAACGCTTATTCAGCGTCCTTTGCGTAAAAAGTGTCTTACTCCAAACACCATTTTGTAAGCTTTGGGTATGGGGCAGAAGATTGTGATATACCGCCAACATCAGAAGAACCGCATGCTCCGATACGGCATGCGCGTTGGCCCCCGGTGTATTGGTAACCAAAATATCGCGCTTTCCGGCCGCCTCAATATCCACCGAATCATACCCCGCCCCCCATCTGCTGATGAGGCGCAGCCCCTTAATGCGATCCATATCGACGGCGGTAGCCTTGAAAATGCGCAGAATTACGCAGTCCGCTTTGGTAAGCGCGCGGTATTTTTCGGGGGTGTTAATCTCCAATATTTCAAACTGGTCCGCCGGCAGAAGCGCCCTGAACCTTTCCGCTGTGTTTTGTGGATATTCCCCGACTAATGCGATTTTCATGTTATATCCTCCTAAGTGCGAGCCGCTTGACGCAACCTCTTAGCCGCTTCGCACATCTTGTCTCGCTTAGATTTTTGCGGTTCTCGCGTGAGGCGGTTATAATAAGGCGATGGCATCGCCCTGTTCTTCCCACGCGACCTGTTTAAGAAGCTAAAAGTGTGAATTGTACGCCAAAAGCACCCCAAATCAAGTCTGACGGTGCAATGGCGACATAATATTGACGCGCCTGCATAGCGGGTACCTTCCCCCGCTCTAAGAACCAAGGCAGCTTACCGCCTAGCTATGCGGTTGCCAATTCATGCAAGTACGCCCTAGAGAATGTGTCCTGTTCAAATCACAATTTTATTCTATAACAGCATTGATTTATAATGTATTTTTATGTTATCATCGCTCAACAGCAAATACAAACAGAATTAATTTTAGTTTACGACAGTTTTTAACTGTGACGGGGTGCCTAGCGAATGCGTTTGAATATTTATCAATATTTTCTGACCGCGGCGGAGGAACTCAATTTTTCCCGAGCGGCGGACCGACTGTACATCACACAGCAGTCTCTCAGCGTACAGATGCAAAAGCTTGAACAGCAATGCGGTGTACCGCTGTTTGAACGCAAGCCCCGCCTGAGGCTAACACTGGCGGGGGAGCGCATGGTGCAGCATTGCCGCCGCCTGCTTGAGGCAGAAAAACAAATGGCGGCAGATATGGCAAACATCTCACAACATACGCGCGGAAAATTAACCGTCGGAATGACCACCGCAAGGGAGCAGGTCTTTTTTCATGAGATTTGGACACGTTTCCACCCGCTGCACCCCAATATCAGCATCTCGCTGGTAGAGGGGTCCTCCGCTGCACTGGCAGAGCAATTGCGAAACGGAAAGCTGGACCTTTACATCGGCGTTAACGCTACCAAAAGCGCCGGCTTTAAACGGGTGATTCTGGCATATGAGTCGCTTTATTGCCTCATCGTTCCTGATCTGCTAAAAAAATACCGCCCCCACAATTTTGAACTGCTGCTGGCACAATTCAGGGACGGTGTGGATCTGCGAGATTTAGCCGACCTGCCTTTTATTCTGCTGTCGCCTGGCAACCGTATCAGAACAGATTTAGACAGGCTGTTCTCTTACCACGGCATCACCCCTTGGGTGCCGTTGGAATCGGCGCAGCATAGCGTCGTCTACCAGTTCAGCCGCGAGGGCTATGGTGTGGGAATCATCTCGCAAATGTATCTGTATCAGCATTTAAAAGAGAAAAAAGGTCCAAATCACTTTGCGGTGTATCCGATTAAAAATCAGCTTACCCGCAACACCGCCGACCTGATCTACTGGGATCACGACAGTATACCGAAATTTATCGCCGATTTCATTAAAATTACCGAATCGGTCTTTTCGCATTATGTCGGCGACATACAACATATTGTCGGTTCAATGATGCAGCATAAAACAGAAACACAATAGCCGCCCTAATCGATTCAAGCATAAAGGCCCTCTGCTATCATCGTTTGAGTAAAAACAAAGAACCTGTCATTTCACGAGGACATGACAGGTTCTTTTTAATTGGCAGATTTATGCTTGCTCTTCGCCAAAAAGGCACTTTGCCAGCTTTGTGAACATTTGATCGCGATACATGATTGCCTGCTTATCCTTACCATCGGAATAATCATAAAAGCCGCCGCCGTTTTTTACGCCGAATTTCTTGTTATCAAAGCATTCTTTCAGCAGCGAGAAGCTGTCCTTTTCATTGCAGAGATCTGCAAAGAGGTAGGATGCAATGTTATGGAAAATATCCAGACCACCCAAATCGGCCACCTCGAACGGGCCGAGGCAGGCATAGCGGAAACCAAGCGCGTATTTCATGACGTCGTCAATGGCTTGGGTAGACGCGATTCCTTCCTCATAAATATGCAGGCACTCGCGCAGCACCGCAAATTGGATTCTGTTGAGCACAAATCCGGGCGCATCGTTAACCATGACAGGCTTTTTGCCGACATTTAGCGCCATTTGATAAACGACATCGGCAGACGCCTGTTCGGTCAGTTCACCCTTGATGACCTCTACCAGAGGAATGATGTGAGGCGGGTTAATCCAGTGCATGCCCGCAAAGCGCTGCGGATGTTTCACAGCTTGTGCAATTTTCGTGATACTAAGTCCTGAGGTATTACTGGCGAGGACCGCATCTTCGGGCAGAATTTGTGAAACCTCTGCCCAGAATTTATGCTTTACGTCAAGATTTTCAAGAATTGCTTCCACCATAAAATCAGTGCTTTCAAAATCACCGATGCGGTGGGTAAAATGAATACGCGCCAACAGCTGCTGGGCCTGCGTCTCTGTCAGCAAGCCTTCTGAAACCTCTGTCTCCAGATTGATGGACATTAAGCGCTTTGCTTTCTCCAAGGCCTCTGGAAACAGGTCATACAGAACCACGTTGTATCCATACTTCGCGAAGGTTTGCGCCATGGAAGCCCCCATAGTTCCTGCGCCTGCAATTGAAACATTTTTTATGCTTTTCATATAAACCCTCTCTTTCTTTGTCTTTTGACCGACTTGACATGCCACCTTTATTCTAAAGCAAAATACATGCCAATTTTTTACATGATATTTTCTAAAAAACAGCGTACTATTAAAGTTAATTTATTATAAAGCTCTAAAACCTAAAATAGAGTGTAATTTTTTCCGTACATATTGACTAATAACGAACGGGGCGGTATGATGGTTTTAAAAATCTGTAACAAAATGGAAACGCCGCGATAGCAAGCACTATTTGTTTGACATAAAGGAGAGCGTTATGGACGAAGCACTGCTGCTGGATATTCTTTTGAATTCAACGAATGAAGCGATTGTCATTGTGGACGAGAATGGCATTATCACCGAGCTAAGCAAAGCGTATACGGAATTTTTGGGAACTAAAAAGGAGGACGCGTTAGGCAGGCATGTTTCCGACGTCATTGAGAACACAAGGATGCATACTGTTTTGCAGACAGGAAAAGCTGAAATCGCGGATACGCAGAGAATAAAGGGCCAGACTATGATCGCCACACGAATTCCGATTTATAAGGACGGTAAAATCGTCGGGGCGTTCGGCAGAGTGCTGTTCAAAAATATCAAAGAGCTGTATTCGCTGCATGATAAGATTATGGAAATGAGAGCCAGCTTTCTCTTTACAGAAGCAAAAACGGAAGAATCAACGAGGCCAAATATACTGTCGGCGACATTATCGGCAGCAGCCGTGAAATATCTGCTCTAAGAGAAACGATCAGCAAGATTGCGGTCAGAAACTCCAATATTTTGATAACGGGTGAAAGCGGAACGGGTAAAGAACTTGTTGCGCATGCGATTCATAATGCCAGCAGAAGAAGAAGCGGCCCGATGATTTGTGTCAATTGTGCCGCTATTCCCGCAGAATTGCTTGAGTCTGAGCTGTTCGGGTATGAAGAGGGCGCGTTTACCGGTGCAAAAAAAGGCGGGAAGTCAGGACTGTTCAAGGCGGCAAACGGCGGAACGCTGCTGCTTGACGAAATTGGCGATCTGCCCATGAGCATGCAGGTGAAAATTTTACGCGTTATTCAGGACAAGGAAATCAGAAAAGTCGGTTCCTCAGTCGGAGAAACAATCGACGTCAGAATTATTTCGGCAACAAACAAAGACCTGCATGAAATGATTCGGGAAAACACCTTTCGTGCGGATTTATTTTACCGCCTAAACGTTATCAGTATCCATATTCCCCCCATACGGGAACGCAAGGAAGATATCCCGGTCTTGGTCGAACATTTCATGAAAAAAATATCGGCCAAGGAGGGTATTTCTCTACAAGGTATTTCGACAGGTGCGCTAGATCAGTTTAAGAATTACGATTGGCCGGGCAATATTCGTGAATTGGAAAATGCGCTGGAGCGCGCTTCAAACTTTATAGACGAGGATGGCATCATTAAAATCAGGCATCTTCAAAACAAGGTTCTGGGCAGCGAGTGCAGCTCCGAACAGATCAATCTTCGGGAAATATTGGACAACGCCGAGCGTACGGCGATTCTGCAAGCCTTATCTAAGCATAACGGGATGAAAACCGGCGCTGCAAATGAACTGGGAATCAGCAGAACCAGCTTATATGAAAAAATGGTCAAATTCAACATCCCCTTGTCCAACAAAGAACATTAATTTATAAGGTGTTCATAAAAACTACACTTTTAATTGATTTTTTATTAAGTGTACGGTTCTCTTTACATCCTTCTTTGTAACTGTCTGCATAGAACATAATATGCAGACAGTTTTTTATTATTTTTGTTTAATATGTACATGTGAGATAACGAATTTTGTGATGCCTCTCCAAATAATTGCCTTGGCACAGAAATTGCAATTATAACTGTCAACGTGCTCGTAAGAACCGATTATTTCATGGGCATGAAAATTAAGGAGGCGGTTTTATGTTAGGAAACAAAATTGCAATTGTAACCGGCGCTGCAAGCGGTATCGGTTATGCAGTGTCTCAAGCGCTTGCCCGGGAGGGCGTTCGGGTTGTCATGGCGGATGTCAATGAGGAAAAGCTCAAAACCGCGGCAGCAGAAGTTGGGGGCGATTTTGCGGTTGCTGATTTGAGCAAGCGCGCGGATTGCAAGGCGCTGGCCGATTTTGCTTTGGATAAATACGGCAGAGTTGACATTCTGGTGAATGTTGCGGGACTTCAAAATGTTGCCGCCATTGAAGACTTCCCCGAGGATAAGTGGGACTTTATGATTTCTCTCATGCTGACGGCGCCTTTCCTGCTCACAAAGTATTGCTGGCCTGCCATGAAGCAAAACGGATGGGGGCGCGTCATCAACCTCAACTCGATTCACGGCCTTGTCGCTTCAGAATTCAAATCGGCATATATTTCGGCAAAGCACGGTTTGATGGGCCTGACCAAAACGGCCGCGCTTGAAGGCGGACCTTACGGCATTACGGTCAACTCTATCTGCCCAGCTTATGTCATGACGCCGCTCGTCGAAGGACAGATTGCGGCGCAGGCAAAAAATCATAACATTCCCGAAGAGAAAGTCATCAGCGACATCATGCTTGCAAAGGCGGCAATCAAAACAATGCTCCAGCCTGAAACGGTCGCAGCGGTTGTCAAGTTCCTCTGCTCTGACGAAGCGACAAATATCACAGGCATCCCGTTTCCCATCGACGGAGTCTGGACAGC
>DALYYK010000050.1:0-10358 GCA_031983305.1 Candidatus Fimivivens sp.
TGCGCCGCCGCCTGTCAGCGATGCGCGAATTAAAAATATCCGCGATATTTTTAAAAATGAAAAGCCCGCAAGGATACACCACACCTGTCAGTGCAGTTGCTCCCTGCGGGCAAAAAGCCAATCTATAAAAAAGCGCAAATAAATCCTGTTGCGCTTTGATATTGAGGCGGTTGAAGCAGTCTGTCAGGCATGTTCCGCAAAAGGGTAACCCAAACCAGAGGGGATATCCCCCTCGTCAGGCTGCGCCTCTCACAGCTCTATTTAATTAGAGCTCACCATAACAGACAACACGGACATCAACACGCCACCTTTACATTTTTCTTAAATATGGCACACTTTTTATTTTATGTCAAGCGACAACATATTGCCATGATTGCCTTGCGGTGCAAAATCGCGTTTTTGATTGGCGTTAAAATGTGTCACCGCTCTCGATAAAACAACCCTGCTCCACCTTGACGAGCCGCCGTCAGCGGCACAAAATCATCAGAGGAATACGCTTTATGCCGCTAGAGCAAAATTTCCTGCACGCGGCCCACCTGTCCGTCTTGCAGCATCACCTTGATACCGTGGGGATGAAAGGCGCTGTTGGTTAGAATTTTCGCCACGGTGCCCTCGGTGCGCTTTCCGGTGCGCTGATCCGCTTTGAGCACGATGCTGACCCGCGCGCCAATTTGAATAGCCGCCCTGTTTTGTCCGTTCATACAGCATCCCCCTTGTGCGATAAAATATAGTCCTCCGGCACTTCCATGCATTTGGCTACTTGCGCCACCGTCATGCCGTCGGCTAAAAAACGGCGCACCACGGCCGTCATATTTTCGCCAACCTCGACAATATGCCCGTCGGGGTCATAAAACCGCACCACCCGCTGGCCCCAACGGTGCGTCATGGGCGGATGTACATAGCGAAGATCGGGCCATACCGCCAGCCTTTGAAGAAAGTCGTCTAAATCGTCCTCCTCAAAATAAAGCTCCGCGGCGTTGTGCCCAAACCGGATGTCTTCATCGGGTCTATCGATAAATTCGCGCCAGCTCTCCAGCGTTTGCAGCGAAACGGCGTCGGAAAGCGTGACATTGGCGCCAAAGTCGGCTGTGACCCGCAGACCTAACAGCGCGCAGTAAAAGTGCCGGGCGCGCGCCATATCGGCGACAACCAGCAGCGTGCTATTATACCTCATAGCGCCGTCTCAGGAACAGAAATTTCTTTGCCAACCAGATCGACCACCTTGGCAAATCCCGCCCGATCCTCAAGCGTGCTGCCCTGCGAGGTGGGAACCGCGGTAATGCGCGCTCTGCCGACCGTATCGATAAAGCCTCTGACAGCGGGCGGGAAGGTACCCGCCCAGACCGGGAACACCACCATAACCGGCCCGTCGGCAGCAGGCTTCGGATAGCGCGCGGGCAGGCTCTTTTTTCTGACTGACATCACGCAGGCCTTAATAAAGCCCAATGGCCCTGCCCAGTTTCTTCCGTCCTCAATACGCTGTGCGGTTGCACCATAGCGCGCGGCCAGTTCCTCCGCAATCTTTTTGCTGCGATTCGTTCGGGTAAAATAATAAACTTGCATCACTTTCACTCCTTATTTTTATCTACGGCATAAACAAGATGAAGCATCTCTTTGCCATTAACCTGCTTAATATGCTGCCCAATAATCCGCATCCCCAGCCGCTCGGCCACGCTGCGCGAGGCAATGTTCCCGGGGCGTATATCCGCAATAACTCGCGCTGCGCCCAATGTATTAAAGGCATAGCCAAGCCAGCCTTTTGCACCCTCGGCCGCATAGCCCTTGCCCCAATGGCATTTGGCCAGAATATAGCCCACGCCTAACTGAATGTTGCCGTCAATATCCTCATTGAGCAGACCTATCAGGCCGATTAACGCGCCGGTCGTTTTGTCGATGGCGGCAAAATAGGCGTAGCCGTCGCTGGCGTAACGCGTCAGGCAGCGTTCGATAAACTGTGTGATCTGCGCGTCGTCAAAACCGTATTCCCATGCATACATCGTTTCAGGATCGCCCAGAATGGGGCGCAGCGCCGCGTGGTCGGTATGAGAAAGACGCCGAAAGCCCAGTCGCGGCGTCTCAAGTACCCACAGCGGCCGCTTTAGCACAATCTTATCGGCCAGCCGCACCCCCGCTTCTACAATGGGGTGATCGTAATGGTCGAGATAGAAGTTTTTAACACGATGGCTTTCGGAAAAACCGCAGCGATAATAAAACGGCAGCGTGGCCGGGCTCTCTCCCGTGCCGGCTAGCATCGTGTGGTAGCTTGCGCCATAACGCCGTGCCAGATATTCTACGATGCGCCTGCCATAGCCCTGCTGCTGAAAATTTGGCATGACGGCGAGATTTTGCAGCTCACAGAGGCCGTCGCCCTCATCGGTGACGACCGCGACGGCAACGGCGTTGCCCGCTTCGGACAGCACATACAGCGCGCCCCGCTCGAGATAGCGATCCAGCATATCCTCCTGTTCGTCAGCCAACAGCAAAAGATTAAGCCAGCGTTTTTTATTTTGGGTGACCTGTTCAATTTCCATCACATTTGCCCCTTTTGGTACAGCTCGGTGTAGGTGAGTCGGCCCCTGACGCGCTCGGAGCGCATGAGGCTGATAGCCTCGACCCGCGTGTCAAAAGGGTTTTGGAGCAGCGCGTCGCGATCGGGCCGCGCGGTCATCCGCATTTCGCGCGCCAGCGTGATATGCGGTGAGAAGCGGCGGCGTTCGATTAAAAATCCGCTGTCGGCCAGATGCCCCGATAGTGCCTGCTGCAACAACAGCAGCGGCGCGTTCTCTTGCAGGCCAATCCACCAGACGTCTCCGCCGTCGCGTTTAAAGCAGCCGACATGGTCAAAGGTCAGCGCCATCGGCAAGGTGGCAGTGTCGTCCATCGCGTCATGGATGGCGGCAATGCGCGCGGGCGCCACCTCACCTAAAAATGCCAGCGTCAGATGCAGATTCTCAGGCCGGGAGAAATTGCCCGTTCCAAGCAACCGCAGCTGCTGCTGAACCGCAATCATACGATCAACGGTTTGCTGATCAAAATTAATGGCGATGAAAAGACGCATTATATTTCCTCCTGCAAAAGGGCGGTCAATGCCTGTATAAAGGCGCTGTCCTGCGCCGGCGTGCGCTTTTTAGGGCCCTTAAGCCGCCCGCCGCCGCTGCGGATTTTTTTGGCGGTGTGCCGCGCCAGTAGCAACCCGTCGATATTATCGGCCGTGTAGCTTCTGCCATCTTGATTAAGCACTCGTGCCCCCCGGGCCAGACACATGGCCGCGAGACCATAGTCCTGCGTCACGACAAGATCGCCCGGCTGGACGAGGTTGACCAGCGCAAAATCGACGCTGTCCGCCCCCTTTGAAAAAACCAGCGTCTGCGCGCCCGGCTTCTCAAAGCGATGCGCCGTGTCGCAGAGAATCAAGCAGGGCAACCCAAAGCGTTTGGCCAGCGCCGCCGCTTCGTCCACCACCGGACAGCCGTCGGCGTCGATCAGCACACGGGTTACGCGAGTCATTTTTCACCCTCCAAAATTTCTTTTTGCAGCTTTTTGGTCAACTTCTCAAATACCAGCCGGTAAGAGCCGTCGCACAGTTGTTTAAGCTGCCCGTCAGAAAGCGTCCCGCCAAGGTCAATTGAATTCCAGCAGCGCTTATCGCTATAAAAACCGGGCAATATCTCGGCGTGTGTTTTGCGTAGCATATCCGCGAGCATCGGGTCGCACTTGAGATTTAAAAGATCCTTTTCGGCATAGGCGCGGTTATATTGATTCGAGGGGCGCATCACGGCGGCAAACAGCTTGCCTCCCACCTGATAACGCAGCCACTGCCATTCCTCTTTAAAATCTTTGGTGACGCCGGGCTTGGATAACAGATAACCGTCGAGCCATTCGTAGCGGTTCATAGTATTTCCCCTTTTTATCGGTCAATAGGCCGAGTGCTTTGTGTTTATCTTATCACGCGATCGTATCTTTTTCCATGAATTTCTTCCATAACCGCATAGAAAAACGTTGCGCGATGCGGCGGATGCCGCATCGCGTGAATAATAGACCGTCCCGGCACAAAAATTATATCACAGGCAGTATTCCGGTCATCCACGAATGATGTTAATATAAAATGAGAAAAGAGGTGCGCTATGTCGGAAATTTTATCGGAGATTTATTTGGCGGGCGGTTGCTTTTGGGGAAGTGAAAAATATCTCGCGTCAATTCGGGGCGTTTTGTCCACACAGGTCGGTTACGCGAACGGAGAGACCGAAAACCCCACCTATGAAGAGGTCTGCCACCGCAATACCGGACACGCCGAGGCGGTTCGCGTGGTCTACGACGCCGCAACGCTTCCACTGACCTTTTTGCTGGCGCTTTATTATGACTCGATCGACCCCGTTTCGGTCAACCGACAGGGCGGCGATCGCGGGGCGCAATACCGAACCGGCATTTATTATGTCAACAGCGCTGATTTGCCGGTGATAGAGCGTTCGATCGCGCAGCTGCAAACACGGTATGACAAGCCGATCGCCATTGAGGTCGCGCCGCTGCGCAATTTTAGTCCCGCGGAGGAATATCACCAAAAATATCTCGACAAGAACCCGGGCGGCTATTGCCATATTTCAACGGCCAAGTTTGAACAGGCCGCAAAGGCGATTGTCGACCCCACTGCTTACAGTGCGCCGAACGCCGATACACTGCGCCAGACGCTGACCGGAACGCAATATGATGTGACGCAAAACAGCGCCACCGAGCCGCCTTTTCAAAACGCCTTCTGGAACGCTTTTAAGCCCGGCATTTACGTCGATATCACCACCGGCGAGCCGCTTTTTGCCTCGAGCGACAAGTTTGAATCGGGCTGCGGCTGGCCGAGCTTTTCAAAACCGATTGACCCGGGGGTCATCCGCGAAAAACAGGATATCTCTCACGGCATGCGCCGGGTTGAGGTGCGCAGCCGAGCGGGCGACGCCCATTTGGGCCATGTGTTTGACGATGGCCCCAGAGAAACGGGCGGGCTGCGCTACTGCATCAACAGCGCCTCTTTGCGGTTTATCCCCAAAGAAGAGATGGCGCAGCAGGGTTATGGCTATCTTTTGACGTTGGTCGACGAATAATTCCTGTTGTAAAGCCTTAGCATTGATAAAAAGGGACTGATTTCAAGTGGCTCAATCGGCCTCAAAATCAGTCCCTTTGGCGTTGTCTTTATTGCATATCATATCCGTTGGCTCGGCTGATCAACGCTGTGCGAGCGGTTCATAGTCGATATGCGATTCTTGATCGGTCACCTCAAGCTTAAAAATGACCGGCCTGAGCCCGTCGTTGCAGCTACAGATCGCGACCCCGGGCTTACGTATCCAATCACCGTAATAAAACACGCCGTTCCCGGCGCCATGCGCCAAGGCGAAAGCGTATTGATAAATGGCTTTCCATGCTTCGTCACAGAAATGCTCGGGCTTTGCGTAATCCGCATAAAAAAATCTGGCCTGCCTCGTGCATCGGACACGCGGCCAGACCTTGCGCGCCATATTCCAAAGCCAGCTCTTGGTCTAAGGTCGTTTTTAGCACCGTTATTTTGACCTTTTTCATGAGAAGCGCCCCTTTCATATTTAAGTTCGAGTGGCGACAGTATTTTGATGCCAGCCCCAAGGACGTTTAATTCCTTCTAAAAACGGTTGGTCGATCATATTTTTTAAGCCGCAATAATTGAAGCCTATCATGATGATCGGGTCGAGTTTGAGCGGATCAGGGCTGCCCTCGGTTAAGCAGTCTTCGTTTGCAAACGCCGCGACAACCTCGCCAAAGAACATCGTAAAACCTCTGATTGCCTTGCTGTCGCAAACCTTGCATAGAAAGTTCAGCGAACAGTTGTCTATCATCGGCGCTTGGCCCACCGCATCAAAAAACGGTGTGAACAGGCCGGACTTGTCGACGTTGTTGCCCGAGGCGATGCCGCAGAAATCCAGCTCCCTCACCAATGCGGTAGAAGGAATATTAACGCTAAAATATAATTCCCCCGGTAATATAATGGGTGTTTTTTAAGGATACGCACAACACCGGCTCAAGACAGGCGCACCCGCCCGCACCCACGGTCGTGTAGGTCGGCTTTGCGTTGACCATCGCCCCGACAATCATGGCCGGGAACGGCCCGACCGGCTGGTTTTTCAGTTTAACCTTTTTCATGTCATCGCTCCTCTTTGCATAGTCAAACACCTAACACGAGGCGTTGATATGGCCACATCGGAAAAGGAGACCCCTATTTATCTCAACTTTCGGTTTATCGGCGTGATTATAAGCTTTCGATTTATGATAACACATTCTACCCTATAAAAAAGAGCAGCGAGACTGTGCTCGCTGCTTCTTCTGACTCATAAAGGGAAAGCGTTATTTGCTAAAGATATTCAAAGGCGCGCCAACCGGCAAAAAGGTTCGGCCAAAGTGGTTGTTGAGCACATTTGCGCCGCTGCCATAAAAAGACATGATCGCAATGGCAAGCTCCGCGACCGCCGCCATCTTGTGGAACAGGGTGTGCACGCCGCCCTCAGCAACAAATCCACTTACGGCAAGGCCTAGAAACAAAAAATCAATCAGCACAAAAATGATCAATAAAACCTTATTGGTCTGAGTAGCGCCTATGGTCAGGAACAGCGTCAGTATCAGGTAGCCTAAAAAGGCAAAAGCCATTTGGCGTGTGTCAACACCCACTTTGAGCGTCTCACCCAATACACCCGCGTTTATAAGCCATGAGAAGGCCATGCCGAGCCAGAAAAATCCATACGCGCAAAAAGCGGTCGCGCCAAACACATTGTTCTTTTTGTAATCCAGCACACCCGCCACAAGTTGCGCAAACGCGCCCAAAAATATTGCCCACGGCAAAACGTAGGACACGCCGTTAGTAATACCCAGCTTCTGGCTAGAAGCTACAAGGGTCACCATAGCAAGACCAAATAAACCAAGAGCCGATGGATCTACATGTGTTTTGTCTGACATTCAAAATTTCCTCTTTCCCCTACTAATGTTCCTGCCAGCATAAAAAGCATGGCAGAAGTCCGCACCCGTGTGCGGACACACGAAGGGTATCTTAACAAAAAGTTTGAGGATTTGCAACATCTATTTTGTGGGTCTTATTATTTGGAAAATCAGTCTATTTATATTGGAGTTTTTATACATACAGCTCCCTATTTTTCGCTTATTTCACTAAAGACTTTATCTTTGCCACAAAATCTCAAGATTTCCTTGGTGAAAATGCCATCCTCTTTTTCTATGTGATTAGGCTCAATGCGATATAGCCGTCTTGTCCGCAAGGGGCGTGTAAGGGGATTGCAGGTTCTACCATGTTGAGCAATCGGAGAGAGCCTAATCCCCCTGCGGATGTACTGCAAAATAAAAGACACCCCAAGGGGTGCCTTTTTTTGTGGTGTCCCCGGCGCGATTCGAACGCACGGCCTTTCGCTTAGGAGGCGAACGCTCTATCCTGCTGAGCTACGGAGACAGAACCATAGCTGATTATATAATGTGCAGACGGCCATTGTCAAGAAAGTAAAAAGCGTAGCGCAGCAATTTGCATCTACGTTTAATGTAAAAAGACAAAAACCGTTTCTTTTGGTCTAAAAATGTCTGAAACTCTTTTCCAAACGGGTAAAGGGTGTTATATTAGACAAGATAAACGTGTAGGTTTCACGGAGGCAGAACATGAAGAGAGAAAAATCCTGCGGGGCATTGGTATATCGTTATGACAATGGGGCGCTTCTGCTGTTGCTGCTACGCCATCGGCACGGCGGGCACTGGTCCTTTCCGAAAGGGCATGTAGAAGGCGCTGAAACAGAGGTTGAAACAGCGCTGCGCGAGGTGCGGGAAGAAACCGGACTGCACGTCTCGCTCCAACAGGGCTTTCGGCACACCGTCGAATATTATCCCAAGCCGGGTGTCAAAAAACAGGTCGTTTATTTTCTGGGCAAAGCGCTCCCCAATGAGTCCGCGGTGCGGCAGGAGATTGAGATCAGCGAGCTCAAATGGGTCGAGTGGGACGAGGCTTTTCGCTGCGTGACCTTTAAGAACGATAAAGACCTTTTAAATATGGCCAAAGCACATTTAGAGGCGGCAGATTTGGTCTGCTGATGCCAACATAAATCCGGTATTGTCGAAATTGGCACCGCAAACGGAATATGCCCGCGCGTCAGACACAGGCAAAAGGGAGGACGCCCAGACGCGTCCTCCCTTTTGGCCCGGCACACCGTTCTTAATGCATGATTTGCGAAACGCTGTCGAGAATAATTCCCGCGTTTTTCACCGCGCGGCCTGCGGTGCGCTTGAGCTTCTTGGTCTGGCGCTGCATCGTCGTGTCATTGCTGCTCATCATGTAGGCAGCGGTACCGGCGATGATGCCAACGGCGGCTGAGGTAATGGCGGACGTCATGTTTCTGTTCATTGCACATTCTCCTTGACTTTAAAATAGTGGGCGATACTAGCTTGCGCCAAATTGCCGCCGTTAGCCGCGAAAGTTTCTCCCAAAACGATTCTATGTTATTAACAATTTAGCCACCTCGATCAAGACGCCGTTTGTGCAAATTGCTTTCGCATCCATTTCTGCCCATTTTATGGCTTTTTTTGTTCTACTTATAGCACAAATTTGACTTTCCAACGGCTTGTTTGGTTGTTATTTAACGCCAAATACAAGCCTTCAATCCGGCCTTTGTGGCCAATTTGCGCTGGCCGTTCTTTTTGGATAATATAAATTTAACGAGAGAGTGATTTTGATGAACCGACCCCAACGCATTGCCGCCATTCACGATCTTTCAGGTTTTGGGCGCTGCTCGCTTGCCGTCATCATCCCGGTGCTGTCGGCTATGGGTATGCAGGTGTGCCCTGTGCCTACAGCGGTGCTTTCTACCCATACGGGCGGTATGGGTGAGGTGGCGCTGCGCGACCTGACCGATTATCTCTCTCCCGCGCTGGCGCACTATAAAAAGCTGGGGCTGGATTTTGAATGCGTCTACAGCGGCTTTTTAAACTCACCTGAGCAGATTGATCACTGTCTCGAATATTTTAAAAGCTACCCGAATGCGCTCGCGGTGGTGGACCCGGTTATGGGCGACCACGGCAAGGCCTACCGCACCGTAACCACCCCGATGCAGCAGCGCATGCACGAGCTGGCCGCGGTGGCCGACGTCATCACGCCGAACCTGACTGAAGCATGCATGCTGCTCGGAGAAAGCTACCAAAGCGCACCGCTGACCCGCGCCGAGGCCAAAAGCAAGCTGGTACGGCTCTCAAAGCTGGGGCCTGATCGCGTCATCATCACCGGCGTGGGGCTCGCCTCGGGCGAAGCGATGACCAACATCGGCTATGACCGCGCGCGCGGCACCTTCTGGTACATCGCCTGCGACTATGTCCCCGCCTCCTACCCCGGCACCGGCGACCTTTTTGCCGCCGTGCTCACCGGCGCGCTGCTGCAAAACGACAGCCTGCCGATGGCGATGGCGCGCGCGACCCATTTTGCACAGGCCGCCATCAAAACGACCTATGGCTACGGCACCGATCCGCGCTTTGGGGTCATGCTTGAGCCGCTGCTCGTCCAGCTGGCCGGCCACGAGGTCTATTCCGATTATCAAACACTATAAGGGCGCGCCGCCTTCTCGAAGGGGCGCTTGCCCGGAGAAGGGAGCCGCTATGAACCGTTCTTCAAACGCCATCTATCGCATCGCGGCGATAGGCGTGCTGACCGCCATGGTTTTTGCCGCGAATTTTATCTCCATCCCCATCGGGGATATCACCCGAATTCACTTCGGCAACGTTTTCTGCGTGTTGTCAGGGCTATTGCTCGGCCCCGTTTCGGGCGGGTTATGCGCCGGTCTGGGCGGCTTTTTCTACGATCTGTTCAACCCGCTTTATGCCGCCGAAGCGCCGATTACCTTTATAATCAAGTTTGTTTTGGGCGCTCTGGTGGGTGTTATTGCGCACAGCGGCAAAAGCTTTGGGCAAAACCGCATCAAAAACACCGTCGGCGCCGTTGTGGGCAGTTTGGGTTATGTTGCCGTCTACCTCTTGAAGAATTTTATCTACGAATATTATCTGCTGCGCAATCCGCTTGAGACGGTGATGGCCAAATTGGTCATCAAGGGCACATCGTCGCTGGTCAACGGCATGATCGCTGTCGCCGTCGCGCTGGCCCTGCTGCCGGTGTTCTCAAAGGCGATGCAAACCTCGGGCATTTATCAAAAGCTTTTCCCCGCCGGGCCTGAAAGCGCGCCTCAAAAGCAATAGCGTTCCAGCCACGACAATAACAGTTAAACAGGCTGTGGGATATCGGTATCCCGCAGCCTGTTTCTTATAAATCCCGGGTTATCGCCTAAAGGGTTCCAGTAAATTATCATTTTTAATTCCGG
>DALYYK010000051.1:0-10316 GCA_031983305.1 Candidatus Fimivivens sp.
CGCACTACATAGGTCTCTGCGTACCTCTGCATAGACTCAACAATATAAGGCGTGTCAATATCACCGGCGTGGATGATACAATCAGCCGCAGTCAGCTCAGTTATGACATGTTCCCGCAGCAAGCCATGAGTATCAGATAGGATTGCAATTTGTTTCATGAGTTCTTCCTGTTGAAATTTGATTAATTCAAACTTTGAATTTTATTGGATGCCAATTCCAAATTATATTATCCGAATGGATGGTTATAATAATATCGGGTGCTAACGTACCCAGCAAGGATTTAATTTCAGGCGGGAGATGTTTGAGTTGAATCGATCTATCTTTGATCCTATTATGATTCGAGCAGTTTGGTAAGAAAATTGATGGGAGATGGTTAAGTTGGTCTACTTCATTTCTCACGGAAAAAATTAAATGCTAGCTCAGAGACAGGGATTCTTTATGAGTCCCTGTCTTATTTAAATTGTAGTTTTCAATAATCAAGATTGATGTAATTTAGCTGTAGTTTTGGGTAAGTATATTCTGCTCCATAGCTTTAAGAATCGTCTCGTCACCGCGGTAAAAATAGATAAGGATTTCAACAAAATAGAAATGGAGGTATCCTCCCAGTTGTAGCACCGAACGCTGAAGCATTACCGATCGTAGGCGTAGCTTATGATGGACGGTGTTGAGCCGGAGCAGATGATGAGGCATCCAAACTGTTTGCATGCGCCTGCGGAATCACAAATAAGTCCTCTGGATAAGTGCTGCTAATAGTCGGGTCTTTAAACAGCCCCCCGGACTCATACATTACAATTCCTTGCAAGTGATCATTAGAATACATAAAAGTGATTGTAGCCGTTTTATCCTTAACGTGGTATTCAAAAGTCTCAAAATAATATTCAACCTCATCAATTGTTTTTTCGCCGGAAACTCCGCTGAAATTAAGGTCGCTAAAATCCAGTGCGCAGGATTTTAAACCTGTTTTATCCGTATATTCCTGCATAGGCAACGCCATTAAAATTTCTCCGTTGCAAATAAGGGTGATTGTTTCATTATCGGATATTGACGAGAGAATATTCCCCTGCATTTCATATCTTACGGCACTGAGTATGCCTTTTTGAGCCCTTTCAATAAACACTGGCGTATGATCATAGGCCATACTAGAGTCCATGTAGCTCATATAATAATTTCCGCTTCTTAGAATATCAACATATTGGTTTGACAGACATTCTTTATTGTTATTACTCTGAGCACATGCGCACAAGAGCAATAAAAGAATTGATATAAATAATTTCTTACCCAATACAATCTCCTTTTATTGTTCTTAAATATGAGTCATGATCAATGGGTAAACATAACGCGTAATCTGGAACGGCTGGTCATTCCTTTTCAGTTGTCCCGATGCTCATATTGTTGCCTTAGCGATTAAATCATTCAGCGCTGCTTTTTCATTTTCAAGGCTTTTATCAGTAGCACCGAGCATAGCGGTTAAGCGGTTTACGACACGTTCAATCTGGCTTTTGGTATTCTGTACCTGCGTTTGGGATTGATTGATTTTATCCAATACTGCCCAATCTGCAAACAATCCATCAAAAAAATAGTCCGCAAAGCACAAGAAGCCATCAATGTTAACCTGTATATCTGCGTTAATCGTTACATCGGTCAGCTCTGTTTTAAAACGGCGCAGCTGTACCTGCAAATACTCGACCCGTTGCTGCGCTTCGTCCAGATGGCTGTGCTTTGCCATATCCGATAACAACCCGCCGCCCAGTAAGTCCCAGGTACCCCAGCCTTCCGCACTGTCAAGACTGGACAGAATACTATCGGTGGTTTCAAGCGCTGCCTGACCGGCTCCAAGTGCCTCTTGGATTTCTTTAACCTGCCCTTCCAGATAGGAGATATGTTCCTCAGCCCGAAGAATTCCTTCGGCCTCTTGAGTACCGAGAGATTTAATGGCTTCCAGCTTATCCTTCAACGCCCGCTCAAACTGCTGCTCGCATTCGCGTAGGTGGCCCAGCTCTGCCTCATAACGTTTGATATCTTCCTCTGCCGAAGAAAGTTCACATGCGGCAACGTCATACTTAACGCTGGCAGCATAGGCTTCCTCACGCTCTTTATCCAACTTTTCATCCATCTTGCAAATGACCGCATAGAAGAAGGCGGTTAAACTGTGGCCTTCCAGACGGTCAACGTCGGCTTGCTCATCCAACTTTTCTTTTCTAAGCGCATCGGCTTTGGCACGCAATGCCTCGCGTTGGGTGTATAATTCTTTTAGCTTAGACTCTTTGTGCTTTTTTTGTTCAACCTGCCGCCGAAGAAGCTGCATTTTTTCATCATAATACGCCACTGGAAACTCCTTTCGATTTTGCACCTAATATTTTGCCTGCATAGCTGTACTAATGTAAAACTTCTTATTGATAAGGGCGTTAAACCATGAGCACAATCTAAACATCATGTGCAATTAAAGTACCACAGATTATGCTGATGATCTCCCCTATAACGAGCATTTATCTATCTCTAAGCAAAGAGTTTAGACCGATTTATCTCTCAAAAGATAATTCTTTTCGATAGATAAGTTAACAAGCATTGATGCTCCCAAGTAGATACCCAGCACGGTACACTCGAAGACCAAAGCAGAATAAGGACGGGGATAAAACGTCATCAATATGGTTGATATAAACCTAATTGGGAAAAACAATCCTAACCAAGCTGATATCTTATAGAAGCGCTTCCGGAAGAAAGCGGCCGTTTTATTATTTTCGCCGGCTTTTTTCTGGTAGGCATATTCAAAGCCACCAATGAGCGCTACAAATGGAACAAAACTCAAAAATCCGAAGATGATATTCTGTAGAATGAAAGTAGACATGAACTGTATCAACAGCGTCATAACCTCAAGCATAACTAAGAAGATTAAAATCTGTTTGCTATTATCCTCTTTTATTTCTTTGATCTTGGGTAAGTCATTATCGCTCTCGTAATCATCATTCAGTAGGTAGTCAGTAGTAACACGAAACAGCCTGCTAATCTGCAAAATGTTTGCTGCATCTGGCATCGCAGATCCCATTTCCCATCGTGAGACTGCCTGCCGGGATACACTCAATTTTTCTGCCAACTCCTCTTGTGACATTCCTGTGGACTTTCTAATTCCGACTATCTTATCTGATAATTTCATATGAAATCCTCCCTTGTTTTGTGATTTCATTGTAGTAAAAAGTCTTTTAAGATACCACCACAGGCTCTTTACAATTAAGCAACCAGACTTTACAGTGCTCAAAAACTCTTATTTATTACCGATAAAGATTATATCAATAATATACTGCCTAGCGTTTGTAACTTAGGCATTTAACAAATGACGCATTGATACTATGGGCTTTCTTTTTGAGGTTTAGTATTTATACGCGAATTCTTATAAAACCATCCATAATACGTCGAGCAGTACTTTCAATTGAAACATAATCGATGTTGCCATTCGTAATGCTCAGCGGTATATGCATTACGCCACTGGGATGCCCTATACGAACCGATGTCCTGCCCGCGAGGTTTAGGGCGGCGCCAGGCAATGTGTTCGACAAAACCGCAGCTACCGCGATGGCGTTTGCCGAAGTAAAAGGACTCGCTTTGTGTGGTTGCCGAACCGACAGTACCCGCACGCAGATGTCCATATCGCTTGCATCAAGTTTGCGACCTGTCAAGTCAATATAAGCCTGTGGGGCGGTAAATACGGCAATTTTCGGCACGCCCGAAAAGTTGTCCCGCGCATCCTGCATTGTTTTGCCAAACCCAATTTTCATAGCTGCAGTACAGCGGATCGCTTCCAGATAGGTCATCGCTGCTTCGTTCGACTCAAATTCAGTGGGCAACTCCGTTCCCATAAGGCCGACATCTTCAGCTCGCACAAGAACCATAGGATTTGAAACATCAAGTATCGTTGCATCAATATCGGCAAAGCCCTCAACATCCAATCTGTCCACCGGATGACCGGTCGGCAACAAGCTGCCTGTTTTTGCACCTGCCGGATCAAGGAACCTAAGTTCTATTCGTGGGGCAGTTCCATCAATACCGTCTAGGCAAAAATCGCCATCCTGAGAAAGAATACCATTTTCTGTCGGCACACAGTTGACGACAATTTTATTTGTATTGAGATTTAACATACGAATCTCAGTTATGGGGTGTATTGCGGTAACGAGGCCTTCCTCAACCGCAAACGGTCCGACCGCCGCAGACATATTGCCGCAATTTGCAGAATAGTCCACCGTGGTACTGCCGACGACGATTTGTACGGAAAGATATTCGATATCAACGTCGGCGCGATTTGATTTTGAAACCACAACCGCCTTACTGTTAGATGAAACGCCCCCGCCAACGCCGTCTATTTGTTTCGCATCGGGTCCGCCAAGTGCCTGCAAAAAAATACTATCCCACGCTGCACGGTCAGCCGGGAGATCCTCCTTTTTAAAAATCAGTCCTCGGCATACGCCGCCGCGCATCAAAACCGCTTTGAACTTTCTCATCATGTTTCCTTTCTTTCGCAAAACCGTAACTTGAGTGTTTTGTTGTTCTATTTTGCGTTGTATTACTTGTGCAAACGATCCTATTGAGGGGCTATTGTGTTGTACTTTTCTATAAAATCGTACCATGTGTTCCGCATACAGTCAACTTCTTTCTCAGTTAGCTTATTTTGACTAATAGCTTCTGATCAAAGCGATATACCTAGGAAGGAAAGCACCTGGATAAGCAGTACAATACAGAGCTCATTAAGTATAATCTGAAAAGGAAATATGATAAGCTGGAGGAGAAGCTTGCGGTTATCAACGTCTCAGAATGTAGCCTGACTGCTCCGCTGAATGAGCAGCTAAAAGCACTTGAAAAATTGTGTGGTCAATATAGTGTCTATGCACTTTGTGAAGCCTTAGAGGTGTCCCGGGGAACGTTTTACAACCACATATTACGCAGGAGGAAAGGCATTTCGACTAAGCACAGTACATATTTGATTACTTCTACAGTAAAACGAACGTTGGATGAGCGCAATCACCCTCAGCAACTGACATTTCACAGCAATCAGGGTGTTTAATATACCTCGAGAGTCTTTCGAAACCTTCTGCGCATACACAACATTATCCAATCCTTTTCCAGATCAGGAAGCCCTCAAGATAACACTGTGGCAGAGGCATTTTTCTGCATTAAAGAAAGAGGAACTGTATTGAACCAACTCAAGCCTGGACAAGAGTTCTATGAATGTGTCAATAACTACATTCTTTTTTATAATACCGCGCGTCCCCATGGAGCTCTGGCATATAAAACGCCGGGCGCAATACGAGACGATATATCAAGAAAAACAGAAGAGAAAGCGTTCTAATTAAATTGGACAAGGGGTTAAAAGTGGTGTTCTTCAGCTTCTAGCTCGGATTTTAGCATTTTTAGGCAAAAATTAAATTAGACATTCGATTATACAAGCGCCAAAAACCCATAAACAAAGGGTTTAGGATAAAGAAAAGGTCTTCAAATCTTGTTCAGTCCAATTGGACTGTTCAAAATTTGAAGACCAAAGCAATTTTGCGCGCAAAATCTTAATTTTCGCTTTGTTCAACAGACACTTTTTCATAGCCTTCGATACGCTTAAAAGGCCTTAATATTCTCGAGAAAAACGGAGGGACTTAGTTCCACATATTTCTTAAACACCTTGCTAAAATGCGCCTGATCATAAAATCCGCCCTGATGCGCCATCTCGGTCAGCGACAGCTGCGGATTTTCGTACATCATGCGCAGGACGTTCTGAAAGCGGACGTTTTCGCTGACAACCTTAGGCGAAAGCCCGACGTTTTCACTCAATATTCTTTGCAGATAACGCGCGCTGTAGCCGGTGCTCTCTTCGAGCTCCCTCACACGCACGCCGCCGTTTTTTTGCAAAATCTCTCCCATCAGGCCCTGAGCCAGCAGATGGGTGTCGCTCGCCTTCGTCCTATGCTCATACGTTTTGATCAATTGCCGCACGCTGTTGACCCGCGTCTCAAAGCTGTCCGCCTCCAGAATTTCTTTGGCGATCGGGCCTACGGCGATCAGGTCATCAAGCGGGATCTCTTTATTCGTCAGCACGTTGCAGGGAATACCGAAGATGCGCGCAAATTCGCCGGGGAAGAAATGGCACATCAGGCTTTTTTTCATGCCAAAAAGCGGCACCTTTTTAGGCGCGTCGAGCGTGCCAAAGCACATGGTCCGGGGCACCTGTGGATCCTCAGAAAAAATAATGCCGATAAGTCCGATGCCCGGCACGCAGTCGAGCACCGACTTGTCGCAGCAGAGATCATAGACAATGGCACTCTCCCGTCCGGTCTCGCTGCTGATGATAATTTGCTTTTTTAGCTTTTCCGCAGCCCAAAACGGCTGCAGTGAAATAAACCGGCTAAAATCTATTTTTGATCTGCCCATAATCCGCCTCCTGACATCTCTGTTTTTTACGAAATGATGTTCTGATTTTTACAAGATTGTGTTCTGATATTTACAATTTTTTGAGCATATCTATTGCTATACTCAAATAAAAATAGACACAATTCCAACACAATTCATTCAATTTGTAAATTTTTACAACAGAGGCGGCATTTTGACGATCATATACCCAGTATAGCGAAGCCGTCCCGCCCAGTCAAATCAAATTGAATGCACGAGAATCAAGGGTTTGTGTTTATTGGGGTGCCGCACCGCGCAAAGGCGAAAACGAGGCCTCTTTTCTCCGATGGCGGCGGCACAACACCTATTGATGAAGGAGGATATTTTATGACTATAACAGCAACATGGATTATCGCATTTGCCGCGATAATTGTCGTCGGCCTGATGGCGGGCAAGTCGATGTCCAGCTCCAAGCAATGGTCGGGCGCGGACAAGACAATGGGGATGTTCAGCATCGGCTGTGTGCTCGGCGCATGGCAGATCGGCGGTATGAGCATCGTCGGCGCGGCGCAGAACGGGTATACGCTCGGCATAGCCGGCGCTTGGTATTCCATCGCGGGCAGCATCTATTTTATCGTCGCGGCGCTATTGGCCAAGGTTCTTCGCGAGAAGATGCCGGGAGATTCGGTTCCCAATTATCTCGAGAGCCGTTTTGCCAAGACCAACGCGCGGCTTTATTCTTACATATGGGTTATCCTCGGCTTTATCTATATTCCGGTACAGCTTAAAACCGTCGCGTCGGTCATTCAGATCGCGGCGCCGGGGCTGAGCACCAACCTTGCAATTGTCGCAGGCCTGTGCATCGCCGCTGTTTACACCGCCTTCTCGGGTATGAAGGGCGCAGCGTCGGTCGGCAAGATTGTGTGCTTTGGCATCTATATTCTCCTGATCGGCTTTGTGGTTCTCAGGCTGCCCACTTTTGGCGGCTGGAGCAGCCTTATTTCAACACTGCCGGAGGGCTACGGCCTGATGAGCAGTATGCCCACACAAAAATGGGTCGGCTGGCTGATCTCGGGCATCCTGTCATCCATCGTCATGCAGTCGGTATTGCAGCCCATCCTTGCGGCCAAGGATGTCAAGTCGGCGTTTGGCGGCTGCATCATCGGCTATATCATCTCCGCGCCGATCTGCATCATCACCGCAATGATCGGCATGATGGGCAGGGCCACGACCGCCGATCTCGGCAACGGCGCTACCGCCTTTGCGTGGACGATCAAGCAATATACGCCGCCGATCATGGCCGGTATCATCTTTGCCGTTGCGACGATGATTATCGCGGCGACGATGGCCACCATGATGATGGCAACCGGCACGATTATCACCAAGATCTATAAGGATCAGATTAACCCCGACGCCTCGGATGCGCAGATGCTCAAGCTCTCGCGCTACGGCACGCTGATCTTCTCGTTCTGCACGCTGATTCCCGCGTTTTTGTTGCCCTCCGCCGCCATTACGACCACGTTCCAGATTCTGATTCAGTGTTCGACCGGTCCGGTCAGCTTCTCGATTCTGGCCGGTCTGCTCTGGCAGCGCGCCACCAAACAGGCCTCGCTGTACAGCATGGCATCCGGCGTTATTGTCGGTATTCTTTGGGTCGTCACTGGTATGTCAAAGCAGCTTGAAACGGTCTATGCGGTTATCGTGGTCAGCTACACCGTCGGTATTATAACCACGCTGCTGACCTCCAAGAGCGACAGCAAGGAAGCGCTATCCTGAAAAACAATATGAACAGCGGCGCATACGTTGTTTTTTTAGGGCGGGACTCTTTTGACGTCCCGCCCAGAAGCAAAGCGTCAGATTGATAATATTAAGAACGGAGGTCTTTTAATGCCTACAAAACCCTATCTGGGTCACTCGCTCTCTGAAATCGCGATGTTTCGGCCCTACCCCTCCGGCAGAGCCGGTGCGGTCAGCTCCAACAGCCCGTACGCCACGAGCGCCGGTCTCGAGATGCTCCAAAACGGCGGAAACGCTATCGACGCGGCCTGTGCCATTTCGCTGGTGCTCGGCGCGGTTGAGCCTTACCATTCCGGTATCGGCGGTGGATGCTTCCATGTCGTGTACCATAAGGAAAGCGATAGCTTCTACGCCTGCGACGCGCGCGGCGTCGCGCCGCTTAACGCCTACCAGGATATGTTCCTTGACGAAAACGGTGACGTCGACTTAAATCTGACCGAGTTTTCGGGCCGGGCCGCCTCAATCCCCGCTTTTTACCGCGCGATGGACAGCCTGCTGAAAAAATACGGCACCATGAGCTGGGCGCAGGTTTCAGCCCCGGCCATCCGGCTCTGCCGCGATGGCTTTAAATGCGGCTTTATGTACGCCCGCATCTCCGACACACCCGAGGCTGAGCATAACGCGGCCGCCTATGCGGGCTTTAAGGAGCTATATCTGCGCGACGGCAGACCCCGCGTCTTTGGCGAGATCATCAAAAACCCCGAGCTTGCCGATACGATGGAGGCAGTCGCCAAAAACGGCGTGGACTGGTTCTACAACGGGCCGGTGGCCGACGATATGATCGCGCACATTCAACGACACAAGGGCGTTATGGTCAAGGAGGATCTGACCGGCTGCGCGCCCAAGCCCCATGACCCGGTGCGCGGCAGCTACCGCGGTTACGAGATTATTTCGATGCCGCCGCCCTCCTCGGGCGGAACGCATATCATCCAAATGCTTAACATCCTCGAAAATTTTGATCTAAAAAAGCTCGGCCGCCTTTCGGCCGACGGCGTTCATGTTTTGGCCGAGACGATGAAGCTGATGTTCGCCGACCGGTCGGTCGCAACGGGCGACCCCGATTTTGTAAAGGTACAGGTTGAGAAGCTGACTTCAAAGGCATACGCCCGTGAGCTCGCCGCAAAAATTGATATGAACCGGGCGCAGGAATTTGCCCCCAACCCCGAGATTGAAGCCAAGCCCTACCCCGGCTGTACCTCTCATTTCTCGATCATGGACAAATTCGGCAATGTCGTCGCACAGACCCAGACCATCCGCAATTGGTGGGGCTGCGGCGTTGTGATCCCGGGACGCGGCTTCATCATGAATAACGCCATGGCCGATTTTAGCCCCAAGGTGGGCGTGCGTACCACGCAGGGTCTGGCCTACGGCATGGCCAATGCGGTACGCCCCGGCAAGACGCCACTTTCGAGCATGTCGCCGACCATTGTGCTCAAGGACGGCGTGCCATTCCTCGCAGTCGGCGCAGCGGGCGGTCCGCGTATCATCACCAGCACGCTGCAGCTCATTGTCAACGCCATCGACTACGGTATGATGATGGAACCCGCGACCCGCACACCGCACATGTGTTGCCTGACGCTAGAACAGGGTCTGGAGCTCGAGGACGGTTTTTCTCCCGACACCCAGAAGCTACTGGCTGAGAGAGGACACAAGATTATTGAAACCACCTCCTACGGCGAGCTGCTTGTCATGCCTAACGGCGTGATGAACCTGTCCGGGGAATATTTTCCGGGCGGCACCAACCGTGCCGACGGCGGCGGCGGCGCATTGACCGAATTTGATACCGTCGCTATTGACGGTATCTGCTTTGAGTAGCATTCAAGGGACCGTCATTTCTTAAGTATATTATCTATACCTCAAGACACTGCTAAAGCGCTCTGATCATCTATGTTTGGAGTGCTTTTAGCGCTCTGTCCGAATCACGGGCTGATGCCTCTGCAAGTACCTTTTTCTTAATTTAAACCTCTGATTTTCGAGTTTTATGATAAGAATCTCTCCAATATGAACTTATTAATTTCGGTGTGATCTACCATTTGACGAATTGCGCAATAATTTGTATGTACGTAGTTAACAGTACCTATGTTAAGCTCAGAAGTTGCCCTCTGGGCTTGTCCCTTGCGAGAGTGTTTATTAATATTCATTTGATAGGCTGCTTC
>DALYYK010000052.1:0-10278 GCA_031983305.1 Candidatus Fimivivens sp.
ATAAAAGAAAGGTATCTTAATATGAAGCAACCCTTTTTCACCGAGCTGTCTCGCCAGCTTTGATACGCAGGACGAAGCAAACTTCCATGCGATCGATAGCGTGGACCCGGCTACGCCGGAGGAAGCGGCGATGTTGGCAAAGACTTCTATGGCGCTGCCACATCATCTACTCGAGGCATTTTGATTTCGAACCTAACCTTGAGCCCTATATCGACTTCGAGCGATACGGCCGGCAATGCATTAAACAGGAGCGCGGCGTTTTTACCGAATACGGATATATCGCCTATTTGGGCCCATCCCCGCCGTGGGGAATTACTGTCTGAAGCATCGCGCCAAGCCTTTGTTTGCAGTAGCTACTGGAGCCAAGCTGTGGTATTCTATGCCACTATAACCAGAAGGAATGAGAAGCATGCGTATGCCAATGCGAGAAGCGGGCAGCATGAACACGTCGCGCTGCTTGGCAAGCGCGCGCTTTTTACCGATTCCAGAATCGCCAAAAGCACCATCGCGGAAAATTTTTTCTGCTATGACCTTCGGGGCTCGGACTATGATCCCGGGCGGCCTGTCACTGTGTGGAAGCATTAGTCTGCGTCAACCACGCGGGCACCGTGCTCTGCCCCACCCAAATCAGCATTCCAAAGCAGGGCACCGCCGCATTAAGGACGGTCTGCGCTTTCTAGAGGAAGGTCTGACACTTAGGCGTTTTATCAGGGGTACGACATCCTGCTGTTCTCCGAACCACAAAAATTTGTGTCGCACTCCGCTTCTTTAGAGGCTTTGGGGGCAAAGAAAAGGCCTTCAAATCTTGTTCAGTTTAATTAGACTGTTCAAAATTTGAAGACCCAATTATCCTTGATACCTACGTTCGCCTGCGAAAGCCTACAAATACAATTCCATGTACGGCGGCTGCTTTATACGTTTTCTGGAAAGAACCTTTCAATAATATCACTTGGCGGAGGTGCCGTGACTTTGCTGACAACCAACAAGGCAACCAATGCCACGATAACAGCGGGCAGTGCCGACATGACCCCGTAAGGTTGGCCTAGATAATACCAAATACAGGCGGTCAAGAATCCACAGCACATACTGACGGCTGCGCCGATCTTATTGGCGCCTTTCCAGACAACGCCAACCATGGTCAAGATGGCCATCGCGCCGCCCATCAGGGTAACAGATTTCGCCTGAATGAACTGAATGGCATCATTTAAAACAAAGGATAGAACCACAGCGCCAATGCCAATGACGACGGTGGCTATACGGGATATCTGAAGCTGCTGTTCATCCGTCGTATTTATTTTGATTTTTACCCACAGATCGTTACTAAAAGTGGCGGCTGCAAGAAGCAGCAGCGAGTCGGCTGTTGAGATGATGGCGGCGACGACGGCAGCAAACATAATACCGCCCCAAAAGGGAGAGAGCTGCTGGGTAACCAGCGTAACAAATACCTGGTCCTGCTTTTGGATACCGGGAATTAGAAGCATGCCGGTAATGCCGATGAAGGCAAGCGGGCCATAGAATAAAAGTAGGCCAACTCCGGTAAGGCCCTGCGAACGAGAGGCCACCTCGGGGCTCTCTGCCGAGAAGAAACGCGCAATAAACTGTGGTGCGCCAAAATTGCAAATACCCCAAGTTACAACCCAAGAAAACGCGGTAATAGGTGGAATCTTAACGCTGAACGCCTGTACATATTCTGGATTTATGGCTGCAATTTGTTCGTTCA
Source organism: Candidatus Fimivivens sp. (assembly GCA_031983305.1). Taxonomy (GTDB): domain Bacteria; phylum Bacillota; class Clostridia; order Oscillospirales; family Ruminococcaceae; genus Yanshouia. Next base: position 1,721 of record DALYYK010000052.1, read on the forward strand.
TCGCAGCGAAACCGCCCACTCCTTTCAAGAAGGTGATCGCCATAACCCAAACGCCGATAATAATCACCACCGAACAGATCGTGTCGGTCCACGCAACGGCTTTCATGCCGCCCATAGCGGTGAAGGCGATAAACACAACCAAAAGAATAAGACAACAGATCATCTTGTTCCAATTAACAAACGCTTGCAGGACCACAACGCCGCCGATCACCTGAGCAGCCAGCAGCGCCGTGGTGCAAACAACGATCAATATCGCTGCGGGAATAGACAGACCGCGGCCAAAACGCTGATCGATATAATCCGGTAGGGTATCGCAGTTGGCTCTTCGCAGCCGCTTGGCAAACCACAAGCACGCCAGAAATGAGGTGAGAAATGTTCCTGCGCAATTCCACCAACCCGGCCAACCGTTCAGATAATAATAGCCCATGTAGCTGACGATAGACGCCGCACTGACGATAGTCGCAAAGTAGGTGCCGGCCATAGGTATCACGCCCAGAGACTTTCCGGCGACCATCCAGTCCTTCGTATTTTTTATTCCCCTGGAGATCATTAGGCCCATAATCATCAACCCGACCATGAAAATGGTCACGATACAGAGATAAACAGTATTAGCACTCATCTTCTTTTACTCTCCTTTACCGTCACGTACACGATAGGGAAAACCCCTGCAAATGCATATACAGCCCACATGATAATCAAACTCGGTGATGCGCCCATTGCTTACCCTTCCTCTCTTTTTGAGATTTAATGGAGTTTTAACCACACAACGCCCGTAGATATCCTTTACGTCTTCTGCCCCCTTCCTGAACTATGGCCTTCATATATGTATCCAATGCGACAACGTATTTCCCTTAGCGGAGGTTTAAATTCATAATAAATGAACAAGTACATATATTATGAAAATAGAATACCTTTAATTTCATATTTTGTCAATAATATTCGGTTTCATTTCACGCTTTTCAGAGCAAATTTCAGAGCAATTTTTTGGTGATTTTGTGCTATGCTTCAACAAAGAGGCTTTGAGGATGGATTTGAATACCCAAACAAGCTCTATCAATAGACTTTTGCGGGCTAAAACCTGAAAATGGCGAATGCCATGAGCTTAGAAGCCCATGGCATTCGTCATTTTCATTACTGATGGTAGAGGTACCGCCGCACTGGTCAATAAACAAAAGAGCGGGTTTAAATAGTTCTTCTTCCACTGTGCCGCCGCTTTATTACCGGTATCATGGTAGCACAAAAAAAGAACGGCTCTGTTTCATAAAGAGAGACAGCAGCTGTTCTTTTTACGCGCTTTTATATCTGACATATACCGGACAAGTCAGTCCCGGATAAGATCACGCTCTGCTTCCAAACGGCGGGCAGTCTCCATCGCTTCCATCCGAATGGCCTCCATTCCTTTTTGGTGCATTCGTTTTTCTTCTCCCAGCACTGCCAGCGAGTAAATCGCCCTGCCGCCGCTGTTGCGGATAGGCACCGATACCGAAGCGACCCCCTCGTTTTGCTCTGAGACCGAGATACAGTAGCCTTGATCACGGATTTTTTTCAGCTCTTGGCGTATTTTTTCTTTTTCTCGTTCTCCATGCGCGGTGGCGGGAAAGGTCTGGTTCAATGTGGCCTCGATGAAATCCTCGCTCTGCCAGGCAAACAGCGCTTTGCCTGTGGAACCCCGGATCAGGTTGCTCACCCGCCCCACTTTAGACTCGATCCGCAGCACATTAGTCGACTGCACTTTTTCCACACAGATGGGCACACCGTCCACCATAGCGGTCAGCACCACATCCTCATTATACAGATCCCGCAACCGATGCATTTCCTGTAGAATAAGGTCTTCGGTGGTGATATTGCGCGTGACCATCGTAGACACCCGCAGAATGCGGGTACCCAGCTTATATTTCCCGTTGGGCGTATCCTGAACCAACCAGTTCTGCCGCAAAAGGGTTTTAACAATGTTAAAGGTGGTCGTCTTTTGCAGCCCCAGCTCCTTGCTGATCTCAGCGATACCCAAATACTGAACGTTGAGCTTGCTGTACAATTCCAGAATGTTGGTAGCCCTTATAATTGAATTGATGTATTGAGGTTCCTTTTCCGGCATTTATTTCTCCTTGCCGCGCCAGCCAATGAAAAAGGCGCAAGTCATTCCTGTGTTTCTATGGTTAAGTATACCAAACTTGCGCCAAAAGTAAATCATCTTTTTCCCACCCCTCGCCATTTTTCTATTTAAGGGTCCAAAATCTTTAATTGTTAACCAAAGGCTCTTTTAATCAGTGGCGGATATGTTCTCGCTAGAACTTAAAACGGACCACGCAAAACCCAAAATTTTGGCAGCCGTCAGTCCTCCTGATCCAAAGCCAGAACGGTGCGATACAGCGTCTCGGCGCCCAATTTCAATTCCTCCGGGTCGCTCCATTCCTCGCCACAGTGGCTCAGACCGCCTTTGCTGGGCACAAAGATCATGCCAATGGATAACCGGTGCGCCATAGGGTTTGCGTCGTGGCTGGCGCCGCTGGGCATAATGACCGGCTTGGTTCCTGCCTGAGTCGCCGCCGCGCCAATTATTTTCATCAGATGGTCGTCGCAGCGCACCGACCCTTTGTCGATCTTTTTCTCGATGGAAAACGCCACGGTGTCAATGCCAGCGGCTATTTCCTGGATTTGGGCGATCAGCGCGTCGGTTTTTCCTCTCTCCATATGACGCATTTCAAAGGTACATTCCACCTTGCCGGGGATGACGTTCTCCGAGCCGGGCCAGCATTGGATGGTACCGACGGTGAGCACCAAGGTGTCGTCAATCTGGCGGCAGCGCCGGTCTGCCTCGGCAATCAGACGGGCCATGGCGACCAGAGCGTCCTGACGTTTCCCCATCATGGTGGTACCCGCGTGGTTGCTGTGACCGTTGGCCGTCACCCGATAACGAACAATGCCCACGATACCGTTCACCACGCCAATTTTAAGCCCTTTATTATACAGGTAATCGCCCTGCTCAATGTGCAGCTCCAAATAGCATTTGGCGTCTTTAAAATCCCGCTTGCAGGCCATGATCTCTTCCACCGTATGGCCGTAGCTTTGCAGCGCCTCACGCAGGCCGGGTTGGGCCGGATCTACCAAGCCTGTGACAGCCCGGCTGCCAAAGGTGCCGCCGAGGGGATTAGATTCCTCGGCATTAAAACCGTATACCTCCAGCGGATGGCGCAGAACCCTGCCCTCTTCTTTGAGACGGCGAACCACTTCCAACCCGCCTGCCACGCCGTAGGCCCCGTCATACAGCCCACCCGAAGGCACCGTGTCCAGATGCGAGCCAATGATAATGCTCCTGACGCCCTTGTAACCGCCGGGTAAAACGCCGTGAATGTTGCCTGCGGCATCCCGGCTCACGATCATGCCTAACGCGCGCATCCGCTCCTCTACAATGTCAACCGCCTCAAAGTAGGCAGGACTGTAGCAGTCGCGGGTATAAGCGCCGTCCTCGTTTCTGCCGGCCTTGCCGATAGCAGCTAAAATCTCATTCACTTGATTCATTCCGTATGCCTCTCTATCTCAAAATTGATCAAAGGACGGCGGCGTATTCCGCCTCCGCCCTTTTGGTTTATGGATTTCTCTTATTTTTTTAATACAGGCTTGACCAACTCGCCCCATCCGGCGGCACTCTCGTCCACCATGCCGTTTTCAAAAACGACGCGGCCGCGCACAACAGTATACGCCACCGAACAGCCCAGCTTCCAGCCCTCGTATACCTTTGAGGTATCCTTTGCCTGAGAGTAGCTGTCCTTGGCATGGCAGACGACCTCCCTGTTGAGGTCGATAATCACCATGTCTCCGTCAGCCCCGGCAGAAATGGTGCCCTTCTGGGGGAAGATGTTAAACAACTTCGCAGGGTTGACGCTCAGCAGTTCCACCACTCTTTCCAGACTCAGCCGGCCCTTTTTAGCCTCAGTGACCATCAGAGGCAGACGCAGGTCGATACCAGGGAAACCGGCGGGCGCTACAAAGATATCCTTGTGGCCGGTCTCTTTTTCAGATACAAGGAAGGGGCTGTGGTCGCTGCCGATAAAGTCCACAGTGCCATCCAACACATAGTCCCACAGCTTCTCCACCTCTTCTTTTTTCCGCAGGGCGGGGTTGCATTTAGCGTAAGGGCCGTATTTCTCCACATAGCTCTCATCAAGCAGCAGATAATGAGGGCAGGTCTCAACCAGCACCTTCTGGCCCTGCTGCTTGGCCTGCTTGGCCAGCTCCATGGCGCCACAGCTCGAAACATGCACCAGCTCGATGGGGCAGCCGGTCTCTTGGCCAAAGCGCAGCATCTTTGCGATGGCCTCGATCTCTACAATGGGAGGACGGCTCTCGCAGTGGGCCAGATAATCCACCCGCCCCTGCGCGCGCAGCCGCTTGATATTGCCGGTTACCAACTCATTGTCCTCGGCGTGGGCGGCAATGGTCAGGCCGGTCTTTTTCGCTTCCTCCAGCGCCCGCATCAGCTGGGCATTGTTGGCGCTGGTCAGGCCCTTGAACTCGGCGTCGCGGCCCTCGGGCGCTTCATGCAAAAACGTCTTGTAAGCAACAATGTCTTCATGGGACAGAGGTTCGATCTCCTCAGGGAACTCCCCGCCCGCCGCACCGAAGAAACAGAAATCTACGCAGCTTCCCTTTTTGCAAAGATCCACCCGGTTGTGCAGAATCTCGGCATTATACTGAGGCGGGATAGAGATGGGATGCTCAAAGAAGGTGGTGCATCCGCCCGCCGCCGCCGCACGGGTTCCCACCTTGAAGGTTTCGCGCTCGGCATGGCCGGGATCTCGGTAATGTACGTGCGTATCCACGCCGCCCGGCAGCACGTGCTTATCGGTAGCGTCGATGGTGCGTGCCGCCTTGGGCAGACAGCCGGGCGCGGCGATCAGGGCAAATTTTCCGTCCTTGATGCCCACATCCGCCTTGCGGAAGCCGCCCTCTATAAAGACAAGGCCGTTAATGACTGCAAGATCCAGCATGGTAATAATCCTCCTGTTGTTTCAAACGGGGCATTTTGCCACCGTCTGTTCTTAAATGCATTTAATATTTTTGTTTACAGCTATTATAATGAACCAGACCCGCAGCCATGACCAGCGCACAAGCCACGCCGTCGAGCACCGGTACGCCCAGCGCTCTTTGGAGATAACCGTCCGCATTGGCGTAGTTGGCGCAGCCCAACACAATGGCGTCTACACAGAATTCCTTTAAAGCTTCTTTAGCGGCCTCTAAAAGGTCTTCGTTACTGTCACTTTTGGTCACCTTGATGGTGCGCAGCAGGTCGTCACAGTGGTATTTATGCGCTAAGGCGATCTTTTTGGAGATGGATTTGGGCGAGGGCGAGAGAACGGCATAACCGTTGCCCATGGCCGCCGCCATTTTTAGCGAGGCTTCGCCAATGCCCACCACCGGCTTGCCCGCAATCTCCCGCACCAGATCTAAATTGGGGTCCGAGTGGCAGGCCACGATGTAGGCGTCATAGCGCTCTTGCGTCGAGCGCACGATCTCAATCATCTCTTCGCCCGAAACAGCCTGATCTTCATAGCTGCTGACCAGCTTTGGGGCGCGCGTCACATGAACCACATCCACCTGCACGCCGGGCAGGTTCAGATTTTTAGCCTTTTGGGCCATCACCTGATCGGTGGATTCGTCACTGTTAGGGTTGATAATGAGGATCTTCATATTTTTATTTTTCTCCCCGTTTCTGTAATTGTCTCGAAGGGGCGGCCGGCCACCGGGCATGACTCTGATTCCGGCCGCCTCCTTCTTGGTATAAAGCACTTAGGCGGTATAGGCCGCCCAGACTTCAGGCGCTACGGCCGACTGAATCATCTCCCATTCGGCCGCTACGGCATCCTTAAACACTTGGCGCTGCGCGTCGGTCAGTTCAACAATTGTGCAGCCGTAATCTTCAATTTGCTTGGCCCAAGCCGCTTCGTTGTCCAGCGCATAGCTGGTGGCAGCTTCACAAGCGGCGGCGATTCCTGCGTCCAAAACCGCCTTATTCTCATCGGACAGCTTGTTGTAGAAATCCTGGCTTACCAGCCACTGCTGTGTCTGCTGCAAGTGGTTGGTTTTGGTGATATGGCTCTGCTGCTCATAAAACTTTTGTGCATAAATAAGCTCAATGGGGTTTTCTTGCGCGTCGAGAGTCTTCTGCTGCAAGGCGGTGTACAACTCGCTGAAGCTGAAGGGCGTAGGGGTGGCACCCATGCATCGCCAAGCCTGAATGTGGTAATCGTTCTGCATTACGCGGAAGGTCAGGCCCTTCAAATCATCAGGGCTGATAATGGCCTTATTAGCGGTGGCTACACGGAAGCCGTGGACGCTGTAGCCACCAAGGTAGAACCCGGCATCTGCGTATTTCTCGCGCATCACGTTCAGGAAGTTCTCGTCCTTCATGTACTTGGCCTTTACCGCTTCAATATCGCTAAAGTTATAAAAAAGGTCATAGATAACGGCGTCAGACACATAGTTCACAATGATAGAGTTGGCTAGGCACATTTCCAGCGTGCCGCTTTGCACCATCTGACACAGCTCGTCGTCGTTGCCCATGGAGTTATTGGGGTAAATATTCACGGTGAAAGGGCCGTTGGCCTCCAGATAGCTCTTCAGCGCCAGACACCCCACCTGCTGGGCGGTGGACTCAGCGCCGCCATGGCCGATGTTGATGGTGTAAGCCACACCGTTGGAGGCAGATGGGTGGCTGGCAGAGATTGAACCGGAGGCCGCAGGAACCGAGGTACCGGACGAGCCGCCGCAAGCGGCAAGACCTAGAACCAGAGTAAGAGACAGGATAAAGGCGATAAACTTTTTCATTTACATTTCCTCCTTAATTGTTTGCGGCGGGAAGCCGCACTTTTGTCTATGACTATCCGTCCGGCTTGCCGCCGGGGCATGAACTACCGTTAGCCCAGCATATTGGGAAGGAACAGGGTGATCTGGGGAATATAGGTGATGAACATCAAGGCCAGCAGGAACATGCCGATAAAGGGCAGCGCATGCTTGGCAATGCGGGTGACGGGAATCTTGGTAAGCGAGTTCGCCACAAACAAATTGGTGCCAATGGGCGGGGTCACAAAGCCAATAGCCAAGTTGACGGTCATTAGGACGCCAAAGTGGATGGGGTCCACACCGTACTGCTGCGCAATGGGCAGCATAATAGGCGCCAGAATCAGGATGCAGGGAACGGTGTCCATAACCATACCGGCAAACAACAGGAAGAGGTTAATGACCAGAAGCACCACAATCTTGCTCTGAACATGATTAACGACATAGGTGGCCAACGTCTGGGGAATGTTCAGGATAGTGAGCACCCGGCCAAATACAATGCAGATGGAAAGGATGAGCATAACGGGCGTGGCAGTACGGGCGGTATCAACCAGGCAGCCCGCCAGTTTTTTAATATCAATGGCCCGGTAAGCCATCACGCCGATCAGCAATGCGTAGACAACCGAAACACAGGCAGCCTCGGTGGGGCTTACGATACCGCCATAAATACCGCCCAGAATAATGACCGGGGCCAGCAGGGCAAAAAAGCTCTCTTTTAAAATGGTGAAAAACCCTTTATCACGCAGCGCCTTCGCATTCTGCGCAATCTGAAAATTGGAATTGTCCCGGCGGGAAAAATAGAACACGATGTAAGCGATCAGACAAAGGGCGATCAGCACGCCGGGCGCAAAGCCTGCAATGAACAAGTCCCCAATTGAGGCACCCGTGGCCAGACCGTATGTAATAAAGGGGATGCTGGGCGGTATGATAACGCCCAAGCCGCCGGATACGGCAATCATAGAGGTGACGAAGTCCCGATCATAACCCAGTTTCGTCAGCAGAGGAATACACATTGTACCGATCGCCGCCACAGTAGCCGGACCACTGCCGCAAATAGCGCCATAGAACAGGCAGGTAACCACCACCGCAATAGGCAAACCCGAGGGAATATGCCCAAAGAAGTAAGCGAAGAAGTCAAACAAGCGGTTGGACATCCCGCTCTCAGCCATGATGCTGGAGGAGAGCATGAATAGCGGGATAGCCAGCAGGACATAGGAATCCATCCCATTGACCATGGTTCTAAAAAAATATTCCGTATTGCAGGTAAAAGCAGGATTGACCAAATGTACCGACAGCGTAGCCCAGCCCACACTGAAAGCGATCGGGATGCCCAAAGCCAGGAACACCACAAAAATGCCAAACATTACGCCGATCATGCCGCATCCCCTCCGTTGATTTCCCTAGACTTCTTATCGAGCAGTCTGGAAAATCGCGTGTAAAATTTCTGAATGATTCGTACAACGCTCAGGCAAAGCCCCAACGTCAGTGCGCCGTATACGAACACCATAGGCAGATGTAAACCAGCCGAGGTCTGGTTGCGGGCTGCCAATTGCTGCATAGACCGAAAGGCCGCAGGCAGCAAATAGAATACGAAGGCTGCACCCGCCAAATCTTGAATAAGGCTAAACGCAGGGGTCAGTTTGGGACAGAGCACCTCCACGATATTTACCCGGATGTGCGTGTCGTTTCGGATACCATAGCTGACGCCCATGAATACAAAC
>DALYYK010000053.1:0-8080 GCA_031983305.1 Candidatus Fimivivens sp.
GATAGACCTCGTAGCGTTCTTTGAGTCCGCGCAGTATCGCGATCGTATCCTCAACGCTTGGCTCGTCGACCATAACGGGCTGAAAGCGCCGCTCAAGCGCCGAATCCTTCTCGATATACTGCCGGTACTCGTTGAGCGTCGTCGCGCCGATGCAATGCAGCTCGCCGCGCGCCAGCATCGGCTTTAAGAGGTTGCCCGCGTCCATCGCGCCCTCGGTCTTGCCCGCGCCCACAATCGTGTGCAGCTCGTCGATGAACAGGATGATGCGTCCGTCGCTGGCCCTGACCTCATTTAAAACGGCCTTTAAACGTTCCTCAAACTCGCCGCGGTATTTTGCGCCCGCGACCAGCGCGCCCATATCAAGCGCAAAAATGGTCTTGTCGCGTAAAGATTCCGGCACGTCGCCGCGCACAATGCGCTGCGCCAGCCCCTCGGCGATGGCGGTTTTGCCGACGCCCGGCTCACCGATCAGGCAGGGGTTGTTCTTAGATTTGCGCGAGAGAATGCGGATGACGTTTCTGATTTCGTCGTCCCGCCCGATGACGGGGTCAAGCTTGTTCTGGCGGGCGCGCTCCACCAGATCGTAGCCGTATTTTTTGAGCGCCTCATAGGTCGCCTCGGGGTTGTCGGTCGTCACGCGGGTATTGCCGCGCACCTGAGACAGCGCCTTGAGATACGGCTCACTCGCCACGTTAAAGGACTTGAACAAGCTTTTGAGCGCCATATTCGGCGCCTCAATGAGTGCGAGCAACAGATGCTCAACCGAGATGTATTCGTCGCCAAGGCGGTTGGCGTCCTCCTCGGCGTGGTTGAGGGCCTTGTCGACCTCCTGCGAGACATAGACTTTGCCAGCCTCACGCCCGGGGCCGGAGACGCGGGGCAGCTTTTCGCACAGCGACAGCGCCGCCTGCTGCAAACCGTCGGCATCGACGCCCGAGGCGGTCAGCACGCGCGGCAGAAAGCCGCCGTCCTGTGACAGCAGCGCGTAGAGCAGATGCGCCTGCTCAATTTGAGTGTTGCCGTATTGCAAAGCGAGCGATTGCGCGCTTTGAATCGCCTCCGCGGATTTTTGGGTCAGTTTATTGGTGTTCACAACAATCTCTCCTTTACATTTGTGTTAACTTTATTATATTCCTGTAACCATCCAAATGTATGAACCAATTGTAAATTAATTAGCACTCAATATAAAAGAGTGCTAATTAATTTTCGAGCAGATAAAATAGTACGGTCTTATTGTGGCTGCTGTTAAAATGTGTTATTCTGGAAAAGTACAAAATGATCTGTCTGGAGGTTTTTATGATGAAGCTGGTATTCTTAGAGCCGCTTGGCATCCCACAGCAAAAGCTGGAGGCGATGGCCCGCGAAAAGCTGGGCGATCGGGCCGAGCTGGTTTTTTACGACACCCGCGCCGAGGACGCCCCGACGCTGATCGCGCGCAGTCAGGATGCAGATATCGTCGTGCTGTCCAATTTCAAATATCGCGAGGAGGTGCTGTCTCAGTGCCCCAAGCTTAAAATGATTTGCGTCGCCTTCACGGGCGTCGATCATGTGGATATGGCCTATTGCCGCGCCTATGGCATCACCGTTTGCAACTGCGCCGGTTATTCCACCGTGGCGGTTGCCGATCTTGTATTCGGTCTTGTGATCGCACTGCAACGGCGACTGGTTGCCTGTGATAGGGTCGTGCGCGAAGAAGGTACCAAGAACGGCCTCGTCGGCTTTGAGCTTGAGGGTAAAAAATTCGGCGTAATCGGCACCGGCGCCATCGGCCTGCGGGTTGCGAAAATTGCGCAGGCGTTTGGCTGCGAGGTGCTGGCCTATAGCCGCACCCAAAAGGCGGTCGAGGGCGTCACTTATGCCGATCTTGACACGCTGCTTGCCACCTGCGACATCATCTCGCTGCATCTGCCGCAGAATGCCGAGACGGTCGGGCTGATCGGCAAAGAACAGCTCGCGCGCATGAAGAAGAACGCGATTCTGATCAACACCGCGCGCGGCCCCATCGTCGACAGCGCGGCGCTCGCGCAGGCGCTCAAAGACGGCGTTATCGCCGGGGCGGGCGTGGACGTGTTCGAGGTCGAGCCGCCGGTTGCCGCCGATCATCCGTTGTTCTCGGCCCCCAACCTGATTGCGGCGCCGCATGTCGCCTTTGCGACGGCCGAGTCGATGCAAAAGCGCGCGGTCATCGTCATGGAAAACCTTGAGGCATATTTAAACGGCGTACCCCAAAATGTCGTAAAATAAGATTGGCAATGGCCGTATTGTTCTGTTCCATCCGCAAACCGCCGAATACGCGGGTCGGCCGCCGCTTGCATCGTTGGGGATGTTATGCAATTTACGTGGTGGCGATCCTGCAAGTTGATCGTTAAAATGTCTAAAAATTCGACGTTTTATTTGTGGCTGATGTGTACACAAGCCAATCTTTTTAAGAATACGCGCCACCCATTGAAATTTGCTTTCCGATCGTATAGAATGAAACTATCGACGTGACAGGGGGCGAGCAGCCATGGCGCTTATCTTAGCAGGATGTCCAAATTCAGGGGCTTTTTGCGCGAAAATGCGCCTTGTGTGCCACGCTTATATGGCGGGCCGCAATCTGTCCGGCTCTTGTTGCAACCACAAATAGAACATAGGTGCAAGCTGCGGCGTAAACCGCAGCTTGTTTCGTTTTTCCAGAAAAAGGGAGGTAGTATTAAATGAAAAAAGTTGCGATTGTTATGGGGTCCGACAGCGACCTGCCGGTCTTAAAGCCCGCCGTTAAAACGCTCAATGAGCTGGGCATTCCGTTTACGGTTCGGGTTCTGTCGGCGCACCGCACGCCGGTTGAGGCGGCGGCGTTTGCAAAATCCGCCCGGGAAGACGGCTTTGGCGTTATCATCGCCGCCGCCGGAAAAGCGGCCCACCTTGCCGGTTCGCTGGCCGCGCAGACAACGCTGCCGGTCATCGGCGTGCCGGTTAAATCCTCGACGCTCGACGGGCTCGACGCGCTGCTTTCGACCGTGCAGATGCCGGGCGGTATTCCGGTGGCGACCGTCGCTATTGACGGCGCGCAAAACGCGGCGTTGCTCGCGGCCGAGATGCTGGCGCTGTCCGACGACGCGCTGGCGCAAAAGCTCGACGATATGCGCGTTTCGCAGCACGATTCGGTATTAAAAAAGGATAAGGCGATTGACGTCGCCGCAATTCTCGCAGAATAAAAACGATCATCAATGACGACAAAATAGGGAGGAAAAGGAAATGAACTATCAAAAGGGTGCGCAGCTTTATGAGGGAAAGGCAAAGAAGGTCTACGCTACCAACGACCCGCAGGTCTACATTGTCGAATATAAGGACGACGCCACCGCGTTTAACGGCCTTAAAAAAGGCACGATCGACGGCAAGGGCGTCATCAACAACAAGGTCTCGAACTTTATGATGAGGCAGCTTTCCGAGAGGGCCAATATCCCGACCCACTTCATCGAGCAGATTTCCGACCGCGAAACGGTAGTGCGCAAGGTGTCGATCGTTCCGCTTGAGGTAATCGTCCGCAACGTCTGCGCCGGGTCGATGGCCAAGCGCTACGGCGTGGCCGAGGGCACGCTGCTTGCCCGCCCCGCGATGGAATTCTCCTACAAGGACGACGCGCTCGGCGACCCGATGATCAACGACGACTACGCGATCGCCTTAAATCTCGCCACCGAGGCGGAGATTGCTCAGATCCGTAAATACGCCTTCGCGGTCAACGATTTTATGAAGGCCTATCTGTTGGAGCTGGGCATCAAGCTCATCGATTTTAAGCTGGAATTTGGCAAGACCGACAGCGGCGAGATCATTCTGGCGGATGAAATTTCCCCCGACACCTGCCGCTTCTGGGATGTCAACACCAACGAGAAGCTTGACAAGGATCGCTTCCGCCGCGATCTCGGCAACGTCGAGGGCGCGTACCACGAAATTCTGCACCGCCTGATGGGCGAGTAAGCTTCTTCACCCCAACAGTCGAAAGGCGGTAACGGAATGTTTGATTCTATCCACGAGGAGTGCGGCGTGTTCGGCATCCGCGCGCCCAAACGCGACAATGTGGCGGCCAGCGCCTATTACGCGCTGTACGCGTTGCAGCACCGCGGGCAAGAGAGCTGCGGCATCGCGGTCAACACCAACGGCGTTATCAAATGCCATCGCGATCTTGGCCTTGTGCCGGAGGTTTTCACCGAGCGGGTGCTCGACGAACTGGGCACCGGTACCATGGCGGTGGGCCACACCCGCTATTCCACCACCGGAACAGCCTCGCGCATCAACGCGCAGCCGCTGGTGGTACGCCATGTCAAAGGCTCGATGGCCATCGCGCACAACGGCAACATCTCAAACGCGTTCGCGCTTAAAGAAGAGCTCGAGCTGGGTGGCGCGATCTTTCATTCCACCAACGACTCCGAGGTCATTTCTTATATGATCACCAAGGCGCGGCTCACCGAGCCCTCGATTGAAAAGGCGATTGAAAAAGCCATGCACCGCCTCGAGGGCGCTTATTCGATGGTGGTCATGTCCCCGAGAAAGCTCATCGCCGTGCGCGATCCGCGTGGCTTTCGGCCGCTGTGCATCGGCCAGACCGAGGACGGCTCGATCATCTTCACGAGTGAGACTTGCGCGCTCAACACCCTGGGGGCCACCTGGCTGCGCGACGTCGAGCCGGGCGAAATTGTCATCGCGGACGACAGCGGCCTGCGTTCGATTAAGACCCACTGCGGCCAAAGCACCGGCCTTTGCGTCTTTGAGCTCGTTTATTTCGCCCGGCCCGATTCGGTCATCGACGGGGCCTCGGTGCACGCGGCGCGCCAAAAGGCGGGCGCATTCCTTTGGCAGGAGCACCCCGTCGAGGCGGATGTCGTCATCGGCGTGCCCGATTCGGGACTCGACGCCGCGCTCGGTTTTGCGAAGGCGTCTGGGATTCCGTACGGCGTCGGCTTCATCAAAAACCGTTATATCGGCCGAACCTTTATTCAGCCCAGTCAGGGGCGGCGGCAGGATTCGGTGCGCATCAAGCTCAATGTCCTGCGTGAGACGGTGGCGGGCAAGCGGGTCGTCATGATCGACGACTCGATTGTGCGCGGCACCACCTGTGCGAACATCGTCCGGCTGTTGCGCAACGCCGGGGCAAAAGAGGTGCATATGCGCGTCTCATGCCCGCCGTTTAAGCATCCGTGCTTCTTTGGCACCGATATCGACAGCACCGAGAACCTGATTGCCTGTCAGATGAGCATTCCCGAAATTGCCGAGAAGATCGGCGTCGATTCGCTGGGCTATCTCAGCGTCGAGGGGGTGCAGCGCATTGCGCAGCCAAGCTTCGGACATTTTTGCGTGGGCTGTTTCACTGGAAAATACCCCATCGAAACGCCAACCTGCGACGTGTATGATAAGTTCCAGTTTGAGCTGCCCACCGAAGGAATCGACTGACTTGAGCGCAAGTTGATTGGCGGTCGCCGCATCGGACTGCCACAGCCCAGACACAGTATGCGCTGTGGCCCTGTTTGACGGCTGTCGTTAAGGCGTCTGGGGATTTAATCGGCTGCCAAAGCGTCTAAATTCGACGTCTCTCGGGTCTGCCGCGCTTGCGCTGTTAAGTAGGGGGGCGTCCCTTTGCGCTCAATAACCATTAAATTTCTGGCGCTGTGCTTTTTCAAACACAACTCAACAAATCGAATAATAAGGGAGACGTTTTAAGATGCAAAACAGCTTTTCCGAAAGCTACCGCGCCGCGGGCGTGGATGTGACCGCGGGCTACAAGGCGGTCGAGCTGATGAAAAAACATGTGGCGCGCACCCGTACCTCCGCCGTTCTCGACACTATCGGCGGATTTGGCGGTATGCTGATGCCCGATCTGACCGGCATATCCCGCCCGGTGCTCGTTTCGGGCACCGATGGCGTGGGCACCAAGCTTAAAATCGCCTTTCTGCTGAATAAGCACGACACGGTCGGCATCGACTGCGTGGCTATGTGTGTCAACGACATTGTTTGCTGCGGCGCAAAGCCGTTGCTGTTTCTGGATTACATTGCGCTGGGTAAAAACACCCCTGAGCGGGTGGCCGAGATCGTCTCAGGCGTGGCCGAGGGCTGTGTACAGTCGGGTTGCGCGCTCGTCGGCGGTGAGACGGCCGAGATGCCCGGCTTTTATGCCGAGGATGAATACGACCTCGCGGGTTTTTCGGTTGGCGTCGTCGACCAGAGCAAAATTCTCACGCCTGAAAGCTGCAAAAAGGGCGACGTGATGATTGCGCTGGCCTCGTCCGGCGTGCATTCCAACGGCTTTTCGCTCGTGCGCAAGGTGTTTGACGTCGAGCACGCCGACCTTGGCGTTCATTACGCCGAGTTGGGCGCGACGCTGGGCGAAACGCTCTTAACCCCCACCAAGCTCTATGTCAAGTCCGCGTTGGCCGCGATCGAGGCGGGCGGCGTGCGTTCCATCGCGCATATCACGGGCGGCGGCTTCTATGAGAATATCCCGCGCGCGCTGCCCGACGGGTTGTGCGCCCGCATTGAACGCAAGGCCGTTCGCGTGCTACCGATATTCGATCTGATTGCTAAAACCGGCAACATCCCCGAGCGGGACATGTTCAACACCTTTAATATGGGCGTCGGCATGCTGCTGACGGCCGATAAGACCAAGGCCGACGGCATTCTGACCGCGCTTAAATCGGAAGGTGAGACGGCTTATGTCATCGGCGAATTGACCGAGGGCGAAAAGGGCGTGGAGTTGTGGTAAAAATCGCCGTGCTCGTTTCGGGCGGGGGCACGAACCTGCAAGCGCTGATCGACGCCGAAAAGCGCGGCAAACTTGGTCAGGGCAGGCTGACGCTTTGCGTCGCCTCGAACGACAAGGCCTATGCCCTGACACGCGCCCAAAGCCACGGCATGAAAACCGCTGTGGTGTCTAAACGCGCTTATGACAACAGCAACGCCTATGCCCAAGCGCTCTTGGAGGCGCTGCAAAGCGCGGATATCGAGCTGATTATTCTGGCCGGATTTTTAACGATTCTGCCGACGGCGGTCATCAGCGCATACCGCGACCGCATTATCAACGTGCACCCGTCGCTGATTCCGTCGTTTTGCGGCGAGGGCTTTTACGGCTTAAAGGTGCACGAGGCGGCGCTTGCCTACGGCGTCAAGGTTACGGGCGCGACGGTGCATCTGGTCAGCGAGGTCGTGGATGGCGGCAAAATCCTGCTGCAAAAAGCGGTGGAGGTTTTGCCCGGCGATACGCCCGAGACGCTGCAACTGCGGGTGATGCAGGAGGCCGAATGGCAACTCTTACCCCGTGCCGTCGCCCTGCTTTGTGAAGAGATCGCGCGAGAAAAGGAGACAAAAAGCTGATGAAACTGTTGGCGCTTACAGATATTTTAAGAGAAAACACCTACCCGGGCCGGGGCATCGCCATCGGCAAAAGCGCGGACGGCTGCCGCGCGATCATCGCCTATTTCATCATGGGCCGCAGCGAGAACAGTCGCAACCGCGTCTTTACCGAGCGGGACGGCGGCATCATCACCGAGGCGCATGACCCCTCTAAAATGGTCGACCCGTCGCTGATCATCTACGCGCCGGTCAGAGTTGTTGGCAATACGACGGTTGTGACCAACGGCGATCAGAGCGACACAGTTTACGATTTTATCACGGCTGGCAAAAGCTTTGAGGACGCGCTGCGCACCCGTACCTTTGAACCCGACGCACCGAATTTTACGCCGCGCATCAGCGGCATTATGACGCTTTGCGACGGAGATTTTTCGTATAAACTGTCGATTTTAAGGAGCTGCGGCGGCAATGCAGATTCCGCCGAGCGGTTTTTCTATGAGTATGACCAGCCGGTGGCGGGGCAGGGGCGGTTTATCCACACCTACAAATGCGACGGCAACCCGATTCCGTCCTTTGAGGGGGAGCCGGTGCCGGTGGCGATCGACGGCGATATCGACACTTTTACCGCATCACTGTGGGAGAGCCTGAACCCCGACAATAAAGTCTCGCTTTTTGTACGCAGCATCGCGCTGGCGACCGGCGAGACCGAGACGCGGATCATCAATAAACACCGCTGACGCCAATGGCCAAAGGAGGAATCGAC
>DALYYK010000053.1:8090-10199 GCA_031983305.1 Candidatus Fimivivens sp.
GCTGTAACCCCAACCAAAAGCCATCGCGCATTTTTATGGCCGAGGGCGAGCTACCCCTCACCGTTTTAAACGGCCGACCGGGCTACATCAATTTTCTCGACGCGTTTAACAGCTGGCAGCTGGTCAAGGAGCTTAAAGTGGCGACTGGGCTGGCCGCGGCGGCCTCGTTTAAGCACGTCAGTCCGGCGGGCGCGGCGGTGGGGCTGCCGCTCGACGAGACGCTGCGCAGCATCTACTTCACCGGCGAAGGGGAACTGTCGCCAATCGCCTGCGCTTACGCGCGGGCCAGAGGAGCTGACCGCATGTCGTCTTTCGGCGATTGGATCGCCCTGTCGGATGTCTGCGATATCACGGCGGCCAAGCTGATCGAGCACGAGGTGACCGACGGCATCATCGCGCCCGGCTATGACGATGACGCGCTGGCGCTTTTAAAAGCCAAACGCAAGGGTGGCTACAACATCGTTCAAATCGACCCCGATTATACGCCCGCGCCCGTCGAGCGCAAGGATGTTTTCGGCATCACCTTTGAGCAGGGCCGCAATGAACTTAAAATTGATGCCGCCATGCTCGAGAATATTGTCACCGATAATAAAACGCTGCCCGAGAGCGCCAAGCTTGATCTCGTGCTGTCGTTAATCACGCTCAAATACACCCAGTCCAATTCGGTCTGTTACGCTAAAGGGGGGCAGGTCATCGGCGTGGGGGCAGGGCAGCAGTCGCGCATTCACTGCACCCGTCTTGCCGGCAACAAGGCCGACATCTGGTGGCTGCGGCAGCATCCCAAGGTGCTGGCGCTGCCGTTTAGAAAAGACCTCGCCCGCCCCAACCGCGACAATGCCATCGATATCTACATTTCGGACGACTATGAGGATGTGCTGGGCGCGGATGTATGGGCCGAGACCTTTACCGTATGTCCCGAGCCGCTGACGGCGGCGGAGAAAAAAGAATGGCTGGCCAAGCTAACCGGCGTGGCACTCGGCAGCGACGCGTTTTTCCCGTTTGGCGACAACATCGAGCGCGCGCATCGCAGCGGCGTCTGCTACGTCGCGCAGCCAGGTGGCTCAATCCGCGACGATCAGGTCATCGCTACCTGCAATAAATACAGCATCGCGATGGCGTTCACCGGCATCCGGCTGTTCCACCACTGAGTTTTAGGAGACGTGCTGATGGATATTTTAGTTGTAGGCTCGGGCGGGCGGGAGCACGCCATCATCAAAAAGCTGAAGGAATCGCCCAAGGCGGGGCGCATCTACGCGGCGCCGGGCAACGGCGGCATCGCGGCCGACGCCGAGTGCGTCGCGATTAAAGCGACCGACGTCGCGGGCGTTGTAGCGTTTGCCAAAGAGAACGCGATTGATTTTGTCGTCGTCGCGCCCGACGACCCGCTCGTGCTTGGCATGGTGGATGCGCTTAACGCGGCGGGCATCCCCGCGTTTGGGCCTACCAAGGCTGCCGCCGCTATCGAGGGCAGCAAGGTGTTCTCCAAAGGGCTGATGAAAAAATATGGTATCCCGACCGCCGCGTATGAGACGTTTGATGACGCCGACGAGGCGATTGCCTATTTAAAGCGGCAGAACCGCTACCCGGCGGTCATTAAGGCCGACGGGCTGGCGCTGGGTAAGGGCGTTGTGATTCCCGAAAACGAGGAAGAGGCGATCCACGCCGTGCGCGCCATGATGGAAGAGGGCGCGTTTGGCGAGAGTGGCCGCCGCGTTGTCATCGAAGAGTTTCTGACCGGTATTGAGGTGTCGGTATTGGCCTTCACCGATGGCAAGATCGTTGTGCCGATGGCTTCTTCGATGGACCACAAGCGCGCGTTTGACAACGATGAGGGCCCCAACACCGGCGGCATGGGCACCATCGCGCCCCACCCGATGTACACACCGGCGTTGCAGGCACGCTGCATGGAAAAAATCTTTTTGCCCACCATCCGCGCAATGCAGCAAGAAGAGCGCGAATTTCGCGGCTGTCTCTATTTTGGCCTGATGCTCTGTGCGGACGGCCCACGCGTCATTGAATACAACTGCCGCTTCGGCGATCCTGAGACGCAGGTCGTGTTGCCGCTGCTCGACGGCGATCTGTTCGAGATTATGCGGGCGACCGCCGAGG
>DALYYK010000054.1:0-10176 GCA_031983305.1 Candidatus Fimivivens sp.
CTTTAACGGTGCTAAAAGCAAAAAATACGCAGAAAAAATTTTTTCACTGCATTTACAGAAAAAACCCTCAAGTATCGATGAGGATACTCGAGGGTTTAGCAATTTCTCACAACTTCCAGCTGGTTAATTAATAAGCTGTATTCTCCTCAGAACGTATATTAGGGTAACATTAACGCGCGCCAGATACCAAGGCTTTTCACCGCACTTTTTCATTCCACTCCCACAGCTTTTCTGCTATTGTTTATTAAAAAGACTGTGGTCGGCGACTCGGGCTAAAGCAAAACTCTTTTGCAAAAAACGGGAACTCCTATAAACAACAGCCTTATTTTTTAAATCGTTCTCTCATCAAGGGCTTAATGCCTCCTGCGGCCAGAATAGAATACGCCTGCTCGCCAAGCGCCTCTCCTTGAAGCTGCGCGCCTGTCTCCAAGACGCCGATCGCCCCGGAGGTGATATCTACAGTCAGCGTCTGCCCCGCTTCAAGCTTCTGGCCAATGCCCTTGCAAACGATGAGCGGCAGACCAAGGTTGATGGCATTGCGATAAAAAATTCTGGCAAACGACTCGGCGATTACGGCTGCCGCCCCCATATTAATCAGCGCAATAGGCGCATGCTCTCGGCTGGAACCACAGCCAAAGTTGGTACCAGCCACAACAATGCCATTTTGCGGAAAAGCTGCCGCAATACCTTCATCCACGCCCGAGAGGCAAAGACGTCCAATCTCGCCAGAATCCGTAATTGCAAGATATCGCCCCGGATAAATCTGATCCGTATCAATATTATTGCCTAATACGATTATTTTTCCCGTAATAATCTTCTTCATATGTTCCCCCTAGCCAAGATAGTTTCTTGGATCCGTAATGCGGCCGTTTAAGATACTGGCGGCAACTGCGGCAGGACTAGCCAAGTAAATTTCAGCCTTGGTTGAACCCATCCTGCCGGGAAAGTTCCGGTTCGTGCTGCTGATACATACCTCTCCCGGCGCAAGAATGCCTTGGTGTGCGCCAAGACAGGCGCCGCATCCGGGGGAGGCAATGGTGGCGCCCGCCTCCATTAAGTCCTGAATGTAACCTTGCGCCATACAGGCACGCATCACTTCTGCGGAAGCCGGAACGACCACCAGACGACAGAATGGGGGAATTCTTTTGCCTTTGAGAATGCTGGCCGCTATGGTAATATCCTCTTCTCTTCCGCCGGTGCAGCTTCCGATATAGCCCTGATTCAGAGCAATTTCCTTTTCTTTTATTACGCTAGGCAGCGGAAGCACATGATCGACACTGTGCGGACAAGCCAGCTGCGGTTCCAGCGCACGCACATCAAAAACATACCGCTCCTGATACTGAAAATCAGCGTCGGTGGTTTGAATCTCATAAGGCTTTGTAACCCGTTTATTAACATAATCGACAACGTCCTGATTCGGCTGCATATAGGCTGTCTTAGCGCCCATTTCGACAGCCATGTTGCAGATTGTCATGCGTCCGGCGACGTTGAGCTGTTCCACATAGCTTCCGGTAAAGTCAATCGCTTTATAAACAGCGCCGTCCGCTTTCAACTGCCCCAGAACATACAGGATAACGTCCTTAGGATAAACGCCTTTGTTGGGAATTCCCTCCAGACGCACCTCAATAATCTCCGGCACTCGAAACCACAGTTCTCCCGTCATCAATATGGTCGCCATCTCCGTTGCGCCGCAGCCGGTTCCCAAAGCGCCAAACGCGCCGTGCGTCGTCGTATGACTATCGGTCGCCACAATAATCATGCCCGGATAAATGACGCCGGCTTCGGGCATGACCTGATGGCAGACACCGCAATTGGTATCAAAATGGTATTTGAGATGATTCTTTTGAGCAAATTCTCGCATCTCTCCGTGGTTGGCGGCACTCTTAATATCCGGCGCCGGTGAATAATGATCAAAAACAAAGGCGGCTTTTTCCGAATCCCAGACCTTCTCCCCGCCCATCTCATAGAACGAGTAAACGGTTTGAAGATAGAGGTCGTTAATCTCCGCAAAATCAATCTTTGCGGTAACGATTTCCCCCGTCTTGACCGACTTCATACCGCTGTTTTTTGCGAGGATTTTTTCAATGGCGTGCATAATGATATCCTCTCCTTTTTTGTTTGCTCAATATGCGCCCTAACTTGCTCTGACGGTTATCCCCGGTTTCTCCCTCGGTACAGAACCCTATATCCGGGAACGCCACCGCCGGCAACAATCCTGCGCCAGTTACGCCATATGACGACGTGGCCTTCAGGGCGGCCCATTTTGGAATATGAATATGGCCTTTTGCCATGCGTCATAAACGGCCGACCTTGCTGCGTGCCCGAACACGGCGTTGTTACACCCCGTAGATCAGATCCGAAATCTGGCTGTCCAAACCGAGCACTTGACCGACCACACGCTCCTTCTTCGGCTCAAATGGCGCTGCGGGGCCGTTTATTTCCACCGCCGTACGGCGCAGATCGTCGATATCAACGACCGGCAGGCGCGCCGACTCCAACCGGGCCTTCAATTCAGACCGCGCCGGGTTGACCGCAAGGCCATACTGTGTGACGAGCAGGTCGACAAAGCGGCCGGGGGTTGAAACGGTGATCACCTTATCCACCACAATGGCCATTCTGGCGCGACTCAACGGCGCCACAATAACCGTCAGCTTGGCGCCCGCCGCCACATCGGTGTGCCCGCCCGAGCCGCCGATGATATAGCCGTTGGAATCGGTGTGGACATTGACGTTAAAACCGGTATCGATCTGCGTCGCACCGAGCACCACCGCATCCAACGATGAAGCCGCCGTGCTTTTCGCCGTCGGGCTGGCATAACGGGCGGCCGTAATCTCAAAGTGCTTCGGATTCTCGCGCAGCGACTGCACCGCTTTCAGATCGAAGCACTGCACATCCTGAATGGCCTGAAAGCAGCCGCTTTCCAGCATGTCGACCATATAGCCGGTGATGCCGCCCAGCGCATAACTGCCACGGATGTTTTTTGCCAGCATGATGCGCTTGACATAATCGGCCACCGCCAGAGATGCGCCACCCGCACCGGTCTGGAACGAGAAACCGTCCTTCAAGAGGCCCGAGGCCTCGATGGCCCGCGCAGCGTAATCCGCGATGATCAGCGCGATGGGGTCCTTGGGCATCCGCGTGGTACCCGAAACAATACCTGCGGGGTCGCCGATGGCCTCAACCTTAACCACAAAGTCAACGTCGTTCTCGGTAATGGAGGCGTCAGCCAGCGGATAGGGCGCCAGATTGTCAGTCACAATAACCACTTTGTCGGCGCAGGCGGCGTCGGCGAACGCATACCCTAAGGAGCCGCAGGCTGATGGGCCGTATTTGCCCGAACAGTTGCCCATTTCGTCCGAGGTGGGCGCCGCGATAAAGGCGACGTCAATATGGCTTTTGCCTGACACAAGATCAGCCGGGCGGGTGCCGTGCGAGCGGAAAACGACCGGTCGCTCCATGACGCCCTCCGAGATCGCCCGACCCACTTCAGCGGACATATAATTGGTTTCGATGCCGGTTACAACTCCGCTGCGGATATGGCCGATCAGCGGCTGGTGACAGTCGAACAACGAGCTGGCGTTAACCGTCAGATTTTTGAACCCAAGTTGGGCGGCTGCGTCCAGCACCATATTCACCACATAGTCTCCGTTGCGCAGGTGGTGGTGAAAAGAAATGGTCATGCCGTCCTTTAACCCGGCGCTCTGCATGGCCTGATGTAATCCATCGCATAATTTACGCAAAATAATCCACCCCCTCTATTTCGGACGCAGCCTCCAGCACCAGTCTGGCCCGCTGCACAATGGGCGCATCGATCATTTTTCCGCGCAGCGAGATGGCGCCCTTACCCCGGCGCTTGGCCTCCGCAATGGCGTCAAAAACCTCCCGCGCATAGTCGATCTCCTTTAAGCTGGGCGAAAAGATGCGGTTAACCGCCGCGACATGCGCCGGGCTGATGCAGGCCTTGCCGGTAAAGCCCAGATTTTTGGCGAACACCGCGTCCTTTTCAAGCCCTTCCAAATCCCGCACGTCGGTGAATGGCGTGTCATATACTTCGATGCCGGCGGCTCTGGCCGCGCAGACCACCCGCCCGCGCGCATAGCGGATTTCCTCACCCTCCGTGGTGCGCGCGCACCGCAGATCGGCCGAAAGGTCCTCCGCGCCCAAAAACAAAGCGATCACCCTCGGGCTGGTTGCGATGGCGTAGGCGTTTTCAATGCCGATGGCCGTCTCGAGCAGCGCAATGACTTTGGTCTGCTGATTCTGGATCCCGAATTCCTGCTCCAAGGCGGTCAGCTTCTCATCCAGCCTGCGGATATAATCTGCGCCGCTGACCTTGGGCGGCAGGATGACCTCGGGCCCGAGCGGCAGAACAGCGCGTAAATCCGCCTCCCAATAGGGCGTATCCAGCCCATTGATGCGTATGATGCGCTCGCATTTCCCAAAGCTCAGCAATGCCAGCGCGTTTTTTAAAAGCTCTCTGGCGGCGTCCTTTTCGTCGGGAGAAACGGCATCCTCGAGGTCAAAAATCAGGCTGTCGGCCCCCAGCAGCCCACCGTTGCCGATCATATTGGGGTTGTTGCCCGGCAAAAACAGCATGGTCCGTCTCATTTTGCAGCCCCCTCTCCCATGGACGCGCGGCGCACCGCCGTCGTTACCCGGGCGCGTATCGTGCAGTCCAGCGCGCCGTGGTCAACGGCTTGGACGTCGACCGATTCCACGCCCATGTCGTGCAGCACCTGCCTGATCATCTCCCGTATCGAATCGCCGTAATATTTTTCGACCGAGGAGGTCAGCGCAATATTGATCCCGGCCGTATCCGGCGATACGGTCACCATAATATCGCTGGATTCCAGCGTGCCGGCGATAGCCACCCGTTTGATTTGCATAGCAATCTCCTTTCCGATATCAGAGGCGTGCCCCTGTCGATAGTCCTTGCCTGAACCGGCGGTTAAACACCGTCCGCACCGCGTCAAAAACAGGCCGCCTACCATAAATCACCGCAGCCGATACAGCACCCGCGGGCGGCCGCCTGTTTCATAGTCGATGGTGCTTAAAACGCCGCCGATCTCGATGAGATAATTCAGATACCGCCGAATCGTGACGCGCGAAAGCCCCGATGCCTGCGAGATGCTCTCGCAGGTGTGCTTTTCGATGGAGTGCTCGCGCAGATGGTCGTAAATGTAAGTCAGCGTTTTCTGATTGAGTCCCTTTTGCAGTTCGCCGTGTTCAATATCCAGCGACAGTTTGTTGTTGAGCAAGCGGTCCACCACCGCCTGATTCACCTGCTGATTGCTGTTGAGAAGGTTCGTCTTGCTCAGGTATTTTTGAATCGCCTCCTGAAAGCGGTGGAACGAAAACGGTTTGATCAAATAATCGACAATGCCCAGCCGCAGTGCCTCGTCCACCACGCGCATTTCGGTGGCGGCCGTCACCATGATGACCGCGCTTTTAATGTTTTCGGCCCGCAGCATCCTGAGCAGCTCGCTGCCGCTGACCACCGGCATATAAACGTCCAGAATCACCAGATCGACCTGGTGCGTTGAAAGATACGCCCAAGCGCACCGTCCGTTTGTAAAAACACCGTCGACCGTAAATTCGCCAAAATGCTCGATATATTGCTGGTTGATCTGCGCAACCATAGGGTCGTCCTCGACAATGACGGTACGAAACACGCCGATCACTTCCTTTGCCGTTTATCACTGCAAATAATCGTAAACGATGTCCCCGCATTGGGGTCGGAATCCACCTCGATGCTGCCGCCGGCTCTGCTGACAATCTCCCGCACCAGCCCCATACCCACGCCGCGCCCTTCCTTGGCCTTGGTGCTAAAGCCCATCTGGTAAATACGGGGCAGATCCTCCGGCGCGATGCCAATGCCGGTGTCCGACACGGTGATCAGCAGCCCGGTTTCATCTTCGGTAATCTGGAGCACAATGCTGCGCGGGCCATCCTCTTGCCGGGCGTTCACCGCCTCGATGGCATTTTCGAGCAGGTTGCCAACCGTGCTGACGAGCTCGCTGGTTGAAAGATAGTCGCTGTGCGCCGGCAGTCGGCTGTTGGCCAGCAGGGTCAGGCGGATATCGAGCTCGCGCATGTTGTTGAGCTTGCCCAATATCAGCGCGGCGACGTTGGGGTTTTGAATATATTGCAGCACCGGGCCAATCGATTCGGCATGCACAGCCGAAATATTGCTGATGTAAACCAGCGCGTCCCGCTGCTGCCCCATCTGGAGCAGCCCGGATATGACATGAAGCTTATTCATAAATTCATGCGTATTGGCCCGCAGCGCGGAAACGATATGTCGTGTACCGTTTAACTGCTCCGCCGTCTGCATCGCTTCGGTTTTATCGGTCAAGATCAGTGTGGCGCCGACGTTTTTATTCTCTTTATTTAAGGGGATGCTACAGCAGAGGATATTGGGCCGGGAGGTCGGCACATTTTTTCGGCGCGATAAAATCAGGCTTTCGCCGGTTTCGTCCCGGAGCAGCGCGTCCAACGGCTTGCCTTCCAGCAGCTCCGGTCGCAGGCCCAGCATCTGAACGGCCGAGCGATTGACCAGTTGTATCATGCCTTGGTCGTTTACCGAGATAATGCCCTCACCCAAATTATTGAGCACCTCATTCTGGGTCAGGTAGCTGTGCACCAGCTCCTCGGGGCCATGCCCCAGCAGCATTCGCCGGATCAGCAGCGACAGCAGCCCCGCCGTCAGCAGCGATACCAGCAGCACCAGCCAGGCCAATTGCACATAGGACGCAATGATATGGCTGCGCAGTTCATTGATTCGCGACATGGTTGTGCTGGCCATGACAAAGCCCATGACATACCCATCGTCATCCAGCACAGGGCAAAAAGCGCGGCGCTGCTGTCCCATCGTGCCAACGCCATCCACAATGTAAGCGCCGCCGGAGAGCGCCCTACCCTCGTCCCCGCCCACAAAGTGCTGCCCGACCCGGCTGTGATTCACATGGTAAAGGCGAACCGAAGTGCTGTCGGCGATGGTGATGATATCCAGATCTTGTGTCCGGGCAATCAGGTTATCCAAATAGGCAATCAGATCCTCGGAGCAGGCGCCGCTGCGCAGCGCCTGACGCACCATGCGGCTTTCCGCCAATGTCCTGGCGGTGGAAGACAGCCCGTTTTCAATCTTGGTCTGCAACGAAAAAAGCGACAGCCGCAGCGTCATGGTCAGCGTCACAATGAGAATCATCATCCACATCAGGGTCGAGAAAAAGAGGAATTTGAAAAACATGGGCGCGATGCCGCGCCTTTTAAGGCTGTGCAGCCACGTCATCAGCGTCTGCTCCTTTCCGGGACAGGATATGCGCCAGTTTCACATTGTGCAAAACACAATAGTTGTTTTAAAGTATTTTACCACCTTATTTTGTGGATTTCAACTATAACGCCCCGCTTGAACTGCTTGCATTTCTGGATAATATGCTTTCTTTACTTTCAAAACTTTAAAAATGATTTCAAAAGAGTATTGTAAGTCGCTTAAACATCTTATAGTAAGGATACAAAAACAAATTGTCACGATTATTTGACTTTTGTGTGAAGTGACAAGGTGTGTTGAGTAAGGAGGAATATATATGGACTACGCAAAGGAATCTCTGCGTCTCCACCGGGAGTGGAAGGGAAAAATCGAAATTGTCGCGACTGTACCTGTCCAGACAAAGGAGGACCTCTCTCTGGCTTACACGCCGGGCGTCGCCGAACCCTGTCTGGAAATTCAGAAGGACATCAATCAATCCTATGAGCTGACCCGCCGACACAACCTCTGCGCGGTCATCACCGACGGCAGCGCCGTTCTGGGCCTGGGCGATATCGGCCCCGAAGCGGGCATGCCGGTCATGGAGGGCAAATGTGTGCTCTTTAAAAGCTTCGGAGACGTCGACGCCTTTCCGTTATGCCTCAAAACGCAGGACGTGGACGAATTTGTCAACGCCGTCTATTTGATGTCCGGCTCGTTTGGCGGCATCAATCTGGAGGATATCGCCGCGCCCCGCTGCTTTGAAATTGAGCGTAAATTAAAGGCCAAGTGCGATATCCCGATTTTTCACGACGATCAGCACGGCACGGCCGTCATCACGCTCGCGGGTCTGACCAACGCGCTCAAGGTGGTGGGAAAGCGCCTCCCCGACGTTCGGATCACCGTCAATGGCGCGGGCGCCGCCGCCATTGCCATCACCAAGCTGCTGCTGTCGGCGGGGGCCAAAGACGTCACGCTCTGCGACCGTTCAGGCATCATTTATAAAGGGCGCGAAAAGGGTATGAACTGGATCAAGGAAGAGATGGCCAAGGTCACAAACCCCGCGCATATCACCGGAGCCCTCGCCGACGCCATGAAGGGCGCCGACGTATTCATCGGCGTATTGGCGCCGGGCTCGGTGACGCAGGACATGGTGCGCAGTATGAATAAGGACGCGATCATTTTTGCCTGCGCCAACCCCACGCCGGAAATTTTCCCGGATGAGGCCAAGGCCGCCGGCGCCCGTATCGTCTCGACCGGCCGCAGCGACTACCCTAACCAGATCAACAATGTTCTGGCCTTCCCGGGCATTTTCAGAGGCGTTTTTGATGTGCGCGCCAGCGACATCAACGAGGAGATGAAGGTGGCCGCCGCACACGCGCTGGCCGAGCTGATTCCCGATGAGGCGCTGAACGAGGAGTATATTATCCCCAAGGCCTTCGATCCGCGTGTCGGTCCCGCCGTCGCCAAGGCTGTCGCCAAGGCCGCCCGCGACACCGGCGTCGCCCGCGCCTGAGCCTAAACCTTTCCCATAGGGCGGACTTATTGACGCTATCAAATTGATTAAGGAGGAACTGTCATGTCAAATCCTAATACGCTGAAAAAAGAGTCCGTGTATAAGCTTTTCAATCTTCCTTGGCACTATTTCGCCATTTTTGCGGCCGTTGTTCTGGCCGCAACTTATATGGGTGTTCTGCCCACCGGCATGGCCGGCTGCTTTGCGTTTATGATTGTACTGGGCACAATTTTAAATGAAATCGGCGAGCGCACCCCCATCATCCGTTCCTATCTGGGCGGCGGCGCCATCGTGGTCATTTTCGGCTCCGCGCTCCTGAACTATTTTAATCTGCTGCCCGCGCTGACTAAGACGCTTCAGGACGGCACAAAGGTCTACAACATGAAGCTGTTGATGAATCTCGATCTGGTCGGCAATATCGGCAGCTTCTTCAAGCCCGCCGGCGCATTCCTCGACTTTTACATCGCGGCGCTGATCACCGGGTCGATTCTGGGTATGAACCGCAACCTGCTTAAAAAGGCAGCCGCCCGTTATTTCCCGGCCATTTTCGGCGGCATTTTTCTCGCCTTCGGTTTGTGCGCCTTGGTCGGCGCCGCCATGGGCTATGGCGTCATCAAGTCGCTGCTGCTGATCGCGCTGCCCATCATGGGCGGCGGCATGGGCGCGGGCGCCACGCCTCTGTCCAAAATTTTTGAAAGCACCGGCACCATGACCGCAGCGGAGGCTATTTCGGTCATGACCCCGGCCGTGGCCATCGGCAATGCCATCTCGATTGTGCTGGGCGGCATTGTTGTTAAGCTTATCGCCGATAAAAATTGGAATGGCCAAGGACAGCTGATGAAAACCGGCGTAACGGATGCCGCCGAGCTCGAAATCAGCCCCGAGGTTCAGGCCAAGCGCGAGCGCATCAATATCAACGATCTGGGTATCGGCCTGTTTATCTCCTGCTCGTTCTTTGCTTGGGGCTATATCGTGGCGGAGCTGTGGATCAGAGCGGTCCCCTCGCTTAATATCCACGCATATGCCTGGATGATCATCACCGTAGCCGTCTGCAAGATTTTCAATCTTGTGCCCGAAGGCATTGAAATTGCGTGCTACCAGTGGTTCCAGTTTATCATGAAGAACCTGACGCCCACACTGCTGGTCGGCATCGGCCTGTGTTATCTGAGCATCGACACCGTGATCGAAAGCTTCAGTATCACCTATCTGGTGCTCTGCCTCGTCACCTGCATCGGCGCTTTTGTCGGCGCGGCAATTGTCGGCAAACTGGTCGGCTTCTACCCTGTTGAGGCCGGCGTTACCGCGGGGTTGTGCATGTCCAACATGGGCGGCACCGGCGACGTCGCCGTGCTCTCTGCCGCCAACCGCATGGAGCTGATGCCGTTCGCGCAGATTTCCTCCCGCCTCGGCGGCG
>DALYYK010000055.1:0-1018 GCA_031983305.1 Candidatus Fimivivens sp.
GCACCGTAAAATGCGACTATCTTACAATGACCTTATATAACGCTAAACGACTGGAACGCCTCAAAGCTCTGTAGGGGTGTTTATGTCTTATGTGATACTTATAATACTCAGACCGGATGCGCTGTTCTGCACATCCGGTCCTTTTGTTATTTTTAGTCACTTGCCCCAGCTGCTAAACCAATCGGCCAGTCTTTGAATCAGGCTGGTTTTAGCTGTACCGCCGCTGTCGGGGCTTGCTGCCGCAGAAGTCTGTGCGGGCGGTTCAGACGGCGCGGCGCTGCCGTCGGTACGACCGGGGTGCCGGGTATAGTCGCTCGGCTCGATGCCCGCGGCGTCGAGCGCCTCGGTCAGCTTGTCGGCTGCCGCAATCAATGTCTCGCGCAGCGCGGCCTTTTGATCATCGGTGAGACTGCTGTTCTTCACACCGGCTTTTTCTGCCTCTAATGCATCGGTATAGACCTTAAGCAGCGTGGTCAGATTCTCCCGTACAGCGCTGTCATCAAGCTTTGTTATCTGTGTTTCGATAGCCTCGGTGTCCAGTGTTCCGAACGCAAAGCCGTTTCGCTCTTTGTGGCTACCGCCGGGCTTTTCGCCATCCTTTCGGTCATCCGCGTTACCACCCCGGCTCATGATATTAATGCCCGCATCGCTCAGCGCAGAAGCAAGCGCGCTTCTCGCATCGGCCGCCGCCTTTTTAAGCGGTTCAAGTGTGTCCTGTGCTGTCGAAGCAGCCGCTTCAAACGCCGCCTTTTCAGCCGCGAGCGCGTCTTGGTACGCTTTGAGCAGCGCCGTCAGATCGGCCTGCTTGCTCTGATCCTCAAGCGCTTCGATCTTTTCCTTGATCTGGGCGAGAAATGCGCTGTCCCCCGCCTCTCCCCGTCCGCCGCCCGACGCGCCTTGCTGCATGCCGGGGCCACGCTGTCGGTCAGGGCGCTGCCCCTGAGACGCGCCGCTGTCGGCCAAAGCGCCGACCGCTATCATCGTCGCTGCAAGTGTGGCGCATAAAATCGATACAAAA
>DALYYK010000055.1:1028-9956 GCA_031983305.1 Candidatus Fimivivens sp.
TTTTTAAAGATATTATTCATGCCCTCATACACTCCTTTTTTGTGCTATTTTAGTAGGCTTCAAGAACAGGACGGCGGCACGAGACTGCATATCGAACCGTCTAAAATCCCTGATCCCTATATCATCCGGGCTGTGCCGGACGGCCGCCGGTAAAAGCATATTTTCCCAGCAGGTCTGGTAAAAGAATAGCAATCAAATGTGTTATGGCAGTGACAGCCTGATTAAAGACACATAAAAAAGCCGCCGCAGACAAAACGCCTGCGACGGCCGATTGACTTTTTATAACTCCTGTGCGAAATACAAACCGGGTATCCCCCGCAGCGCCGCGATCAACAAGCAGTGATCAATCCTTTTTTCGTTGTGGTTGACGCCGATGACCATCGAGACATTCTGCCCGATCTCATGAATCGAGTCGATATTCGTTACATACCAGCCCAGCGCATGAATCACCTCGATAATCTGCCCAAGATGAACCGCCCGGTCATATTCGATAAAGAGTTGCCGCTTGTTGGAATATTTGAGATGCTCGGCGTCAAGGCGATCGATGACCTCCAGCACCAGATAGAGGAACAGGCACATGATGATGGCGCACTCGTAAAAGCCGATACCGATGGCCAACCCCATACACGCCGAGGCCCATAGCCCCGCCGCTGTCGTCAGGCCTTTGACCTGATTGCGGCCAGTCACCACAATGGTGCCCACCCCCAAAAAGCCGATGCCGCTGATGACCTGCGCCCCAAGGCGGGACGGGTCGGACGCACTGTCGATCGTATTAATGATGTATTGGCTGACCATCATTACCGAGGCCGAGCCGATGCAGACCACAAGATGGGTTCTAAGCCCCGCCGGACGGCCCTTTTGCCGCGCTCCATTCCGATGATGCCGCCGAGCAGCACCGCGAGCGCAAAGCGGACAAAAATTGACAGCAACGTCAGCGCCCTGAGGGGTTCAAGTAATAGACCTATCTGTACCAGCATGGCCATGCCTCCTCGTGCGACTCTATTGGGGCGGCATTCCCGCAGCCGTGTGGCTACTGCTCTGACAGCATCCGCCCAAGCAGCTCGTGTGCCTTGGGAATAAACACGCCTGTAGCTTGCGCCGCCTTTTCATTATATATGCGGGGCGCTGTTCCCTGTTGCCCTTTTCGGCAATAGGCAAACGGAATCGGGGTTCTCGTGTGGGTTTTGAGCGCGATGGGCGTGGGATGGTCGGGCGCGACCATAACAATCCAGTCCTCGCCGCACTGCTCAAGCGCCGCCATAACCGGTCCGATAATCTGAGAATCGATCTGCTCGATCGACCAGATTTTTTCCCTAAGCTGAGCCTGGTGCCCGCATTCGTCCGGGGCCTCGACATGGATGTACACGAAATCACAATCCTCGCGCAGCGCTTGGATAGCAGCCTCGCCTTTACCCTTGAAATTGGTGTGATAATTGCCGGTGGCCCCCTCGACCGGGATGACCTTCATACCCATTGAAAGGCCGATGCCCTGTAACAGATCGACGGCGGAAATCATACCGCCGCGCAGGCCGTACTGCTGCTCAAAGTTGTGCAGCTTTGGGCGGGTGCCCTCGCCCCAAAACCACACCGACGTCGCGGGGTTCTTGCCCTGCGCAATGCGCGCGAGATTAACCGGATGATTGCGAAAAGCCTCGGTGGAATAGGCCATCATCTCAAGCAGCAGGTCACGGTTGGCCCCTTGGGGGATGTATTGCGTACCCAACTGTCTGCCCGAAATATCGTGCGGCGGCGTGAGAACAGCGCCCGTCTCGCCGTTTCTGAGCACGAGGCAGTGGCGATAGCTGACGCCCGGGTGAAACTCAATTTTGTCCGAGCCAAAACGCTGCTGCATCACCGCGATGAGCTGCGCCGCCTCTTCGCTGGAGATCTCGCCCGCGCAATAGTCGCGCATCGTGCGATCAGACAGCGCTTCCTCGTCCGACAGCGTTACAAGGTTGCAGCGGTAGGTGACGTCGTTTTCCCCAAGCGTGATACCCATGCTGACCGCCTCGAGCGGTGAGCGTCCGGTGTAGCATTGCGAGGGGTCCACCCCAATGACCGACAGGTTGGCAATATCGCTGCCGGCGGGCAGATGCTCGGGTACGGTGACACTCAGACCCATAACGCCGTCGGTTGCGATGCGGTCCATGTTCGGATGTTGGGCTACCTCAAGCGGCGTCTTGCCGCCAAGCTCGGCAATTGGTTCATCGGCCATACCGTCCCCTAAAAAGATGACACATTTCATTTAAAATCGACACTCCCTATTACACTGGTTCTGAGACCCGCCGCAAATGGATGGGCAAGCGGTTTTTCGCTTTTTAAGGCGCAACATGACGCCGCCGTCGCCGCCCAATGAGAACGATAACGCGAAAAAACACTGACCCAGATTGGCCAGGGGTTTTAGAACAGGTCTTTTATACAAAAGCGGGGTGCCAAAAAACAGACAAAGCCGTTTTTAAAAGCATCCCGCTTCGCCATAATATTGTTTTGTCGCCGGATAAGTATAGTGCAGCAGCAGGCTTATGATCATAGCCTGCCGCCACAACCGAGATCTTAGCCGTGCTTTTCTTCAAAGGCACGCATAAAGTCAACGAGCGCCTCAACGCCCTCATACGGCATATTGTTATAGATCGACGCGCGCATGCCGCCCAGCACCTTATGCCCCTTGAGGTTGGTCATGCCAAGCGCCGACGCCTCCTTAACAAACTGCGCGTCGAGCGCCTCGTCCCCGGTTCTGAACATAACGTTCATCAGCGAGCGGGAATCCTTTTGCGCGCCCGCCTTGAACAGTCTGCTCGTATCGAGATAATCGTAAAGCAGCGATGCCTTGGCAATATTTCGGCGCTGCATCTCGGTGACGCCGCCGATCGATTGGATATATTCGAGCACCAGCTTAGTGACATAGATGCACCAGCAGTTCGGGGTGTTGTACATCGACTCTTTTTCCGCTGTGACCTTGTAGTTGAGCATAATCGGCGTACCGGCGTCGGGCTCCCGCAGTAAATCCTCACGGATAATGACCAGTGCCATGCCCGCGGGCGCGATATTCTTCTGGACGCCCGCGTACAGCACGCCAAACCGGCTGACATCGAGCGGTTCTGAAAGGATGCAGCTTGAAATATCGGCAACCAGCGGCACATTGCCGGTCTCGGGGATGTAAGGAAATTTGGTACCGTACACAGTGTTGTTAAAGCAGATATGCACATAGTCGGCGTCGGGGTTCAGCTTTAGCGCCGCCTGCTGCGGAATGCGGTCATAGTGCGTCTCCTCCGAGCTGGCCGCGATGTTGACCTTGATGAAGTTAGCCGCCTCTTTGGCAGCCAGCGTTGAAAAATTGCCGGTCTTAACATAATCGGCCGTGCCGTTGCGCTTGAGGTTCATCGGCAGCGCTGCAAACTGCAATGTCGCGCCGCCCTGCATGAACAGCACCTTGTAATTATCGGGGATCTGCATGACCTTACGAAGAAGCTTTTCCGCATCCTGCGCAATTTCCATGAACACCTTAGATCGGTGGCTCATCTCCATCACGCTCATGCCACTGCCGTGGTAGTTATACATGTCGCGGTTGCATTCTTCAAGCACTTCAAGGGGCAGCATTGAAGGACCCGCCGAAAAATTATAGATGCGCTCATACTTTGACATCACTATGACCTCCTAAAATCTGCAAAAATAATGGCTCCGCCTGCGTCGTAGTTTAATGCCATGACGCGCTAAAGACATACTGCATTGAACAGCTATTCACAGTATATGTCGCCGGACAATCAGCGTCAACACCTTGTTTCACAAAATGACCATTGTATAAGGGATTTCGTTCGATATAACGCTTAAATTCCGGTGGATTCTGTGATAAGTCCTTTATAAAATACCGCGGCGCTGAAATGGTATAGTCGATTAGCTTGAAAAGCGCTCCAGCATTGGCGCATCTATTTGTGTGATGCAAGGCGGACGACGCAGCCAGGCTGACGCCTGACAAGGAAGACAACGCAGCAGCACGCAAAATAGATACGCAAAGGCGGAGTAATTTTCAAGTTAATCGACTATAAAGCGCCGACGGACCCTATGCAATCGCACAGGATGAAATTAAAAGAACATATAGAGCTGGCATTTGACCATGCCATTATAGAGCTTGCGGCGGCGGCTGGCCTGCCGCCCGAACAAATCTTCAAAATGCTCGTGCGGGCTGATGATGTAATAGCTTCTGCCCTCGCCCGGAACGAATACCCGTCCCATGGTGCGATAAAGCGCCTCGGCCTGATGCAGCTCTAACATGCGCTGGCCGTAGGGCGGGTTGGTCAAGAGTGTGAACGGCTGCTCAGGCGGGACAAACGCGGCGATATCCGCCGCCTCGCAGCGCACTTTGATGCCCACACCGGCGCGCTGGGCGTTATCCTGTGTCAGCTTGATGGCGTGCGGGTCGTTATCCGATCCCACCGCCTGAAAAGCGCCCCGGCGTTTAATCAGCTCAAAACTTTCTTGACGCACCTGCTGCCATTCTTCCTGTGGCACAAAATCCCACTGTTCGGCTGAAAAACGGCGCTTTAAGCCCGGCGCAATGCGCAGCGCCTTGGTCGCCGCCTCGATTAGAAGAGTGCCGGAGCCGCAGAACGGGTCGATGACAAGCGTATCTTCGCGGACGCGCGCAAGGTCGGCGATGCCGGCGGCCAACGTCTCTTTAATCGGCGCAGCGTTTGCGGCAGGGCGATAGCCCCGCTTATGCAGCCCTTGGCCGGAGGTATCAATCATAATCGTGACAACGTCCCGCATAATCGAAAACTGAATCTGATGTACCGACCCGGTTTCAGCCAGCCACTCTCGGCCGTAATGCTCCCCTAAACGCTTGGCCATCGCCTTTTTGATGATGGCCTGACAGTCCGGCACGCTTTTGAGCTTGGAGTTCAGCGACCATCCCTTGACCGGAAACGCGTCGGCACTGCCGATATAATTCTCAAACGGCAGCGCATAGACGCCTTCAAAAAGGTCCTGAAAGCTCTCGGCGCGAAATCCGCCCACCACAATCAGCACCCGTTCGGCCGTGCGCAATAAAATATTCGCGCGCGCAATCATCTGAGGGCTGCCCTTAAAGCAGACCCGGCCGTCGGTCACTTCAATATCCTGACCGCCAATACGTTTGATCTCACCCGAAAGCACACTTTCTAATCCGAACAGACACGGACATGCGAGCGTCAAAAAAGCCATTTTCCCGTCCTTTCAAATGACGGCAGTGCCCCAAAAAGCAGGGCACTGCCGCACTGGTTAAAATTTATACGACCTATGGAACCATTGGCAGCGTTACTGAATCGGCTCGATAAGTCCGTAGTCGTTGTCATTGCGGCTGTATACGACGTTGATTTTGCCGGTCTCGCCGTTTTCAAAGACATAGAACTGATGCCCCAGCATATTCATCTGCAAAATGGCCTCTTCAACCGACATGGCATGCACGGGGAACTTTTTATGCTTAACAATACTAAACGCATGCTCGGGTTCGGCGGGCAAATCGGCGGCATCGATATTCTCAAACGCTCTTTCACGCACACGACCGATCAACTTGGACTTATTCTTGACAATTTGCTTAAATAATATGTCGCAGACGGCCTCAAGCGAATCGATACGATCCGCAGTCGTCTTTTCAGATCGGAAAATCATGCTGTTTGAGGTGATGGTCACCTCAACGGTGTCGCGATCGCGCTCATTCGTGACAACAACAACCGCCTTGGCCTCATCATCGAAGAAACGGTCGAACTTTTTGAGCTTTTTCTCAACTTTGTCGCGAAAGGAATCCTTAACCGTCGTTTTGCGTGCAGTAATCGAAATGTTCATAAAAGTACCCCTTTCCTGTGCTCGTGATTAGCAAAGCATCTGAATGAATTTGCTGTTTTAATTATAGCACATTAAAGGCGTTTTGACAAATGAATTATATGCGCCGCCTGTCGATAAAACGGAAATTATCAGATTTAAAAAAGAAGAAATATAAAAGGGGACATAATCCCCCTTTTAGACGTTTGGACGAGCGACACACGGGTATCGTTTCTGCACCACAGTAGTAAAAAGCCTCATAAGCGCTTTAAGCCGCATTTTTAAGAAGAATGATGCCAAAGGCTACAGATAGGCTCCCCTTGACTTGCCTTTCGGCAACAGCCGTGTCAGATGGCATACCGATGGCCGGTGAAAAGTGGCTTTGGCCTGACAAGGGCGATTTTGCGCGCCTTGAAACACCGCTCCCCGGCGCTTCTCAAACCGGGGGCTCGCTATTTTAGGCTTTTACCGAACCTTTTTGCCGTTCAAAAACACCGCAGCCGGCTTTTCAAGCCCTAAAATCGGGTCATTTCTATAGATGACGATATCGGCATCTTTGCCCGTCTCCAGCGACCCCACCCGGTCGGCCACGCCGCAGATTTCGGCGGCGTCGATGGTGACGGCGCGCAGCGCCGCCTCGCGCGGCAGGCCCGCCTGATGCGCAATAGCAGCGGACAGCATCAGAAATTCCTGCGGCAGCTCGGGATGGTCGGTGCAGATCGCCGTTTTAACGCCATACCGGCGCATGACGGCGGGCGTCTCGCGCGACATGCCCACCAGCTCGGGCTTGCTGCGGGTGCCCAGAATCGGCCCGCACACCACCGGCACGCCCTCGGAGGCAAAGCGCTCGGCCACCAGATGCGCCTCGGTCGCGTGAATAATCACCCCGCGCAGCGAAAATTCCTTCATAATGCGTACGGCGGTAAAAATATCATCGGCGCGATGGGCGTGGATATGCACCGGCAGCTCGCCGCGCAGTACCGGCAGCAGCGCCTCGCTTTTGGCGTCGAACTCGGGCGGATCAAGCTCATCTTCCTCATCCTGCTCAAAGCGTTCATAATCCTCCTGATAGCGGCGTGCGGCATAGAGCGCCTCGCGGATCAGCGCCGTGGTGGCCATGCGGGTGCCCGGCGTCTGCGAGCGCGGCGCATAGGTGCTCTTGGGGTTTTCGCCCAGCGCAAATTTCATCGCTGCCGCGGGCAGCAGCAGCATGTCATCGATACAGCAGCCGCCGGTTTTGACCGCAGCCGCCTGCCCACTGATGGCGTTGGCGCTGCCCGGCCCGGTAATGACAGTTGTCACACCGTAGTCGAGCGCCTCCGAAAAGCCCCGGTCAAGTGCGTTGATGCCGTCAAACGCCCGCAGTTGCGGCGTAACAGGGTCGGAAATCTCGTTGCCGTCGTCCCCCTCAAAACCGAGGCCGTCGCCAAAAAGGCCCAGATGGCTGTGCGCATCCACGAGTCCGGGCAGCGCCCAGGCGCCCGCAAAATCATAGCAGGGCTCATCTTCGTTGCGGCACAGCGCCGACATCGGCGCAACCTCAGCGATTTTGTCGCCGATAACACGGATAAATCCGTTAGGAATAACCTCGCCCTGCATCGTTTCAATTCTGACATTTATAATTAGCATAAATCCTCCAAGCGACAACGGGCGTCCCCAATGAATGAAACATTCATTAAGAGACGTCCGCACTAGATACTAAAGCAAAAATTTTGTGCTCATTTTAGCTTATCCGGCTGCACTGCGCTTATCCTACGTCGGTGGTATGCGCCCACCCCGGACTGTTCTGCGGCCTAAAATTAAAATTCGTTGTATGCGGACAGCCCAAAAATAAAGGGGCCGCTTCGGCAGCCCCTGTTTGCGCCGTATTATAATCAATCCGCATGCCGCGGTGTCGACAACGCCAAGATCTGCGTCCAAATGCAGCGCATCTTACTTGCTGTGGCGTTTGGGACCGGCGCTTCCGCGCTTGCTATCGAGATTGCGCCGGATATCGGACATTTTATCGTCGCTGGTCTGCTTAAACCGGCTGAGCATATCTTCAAAGTTCTGTGGCCCGTTGTTTTGACGGCTAAAATCAATATCGCCGCCGGGCCCTGTGCGTCTGGGAGGAGGCGCTGTCCGCTGCGACTGGCCAAAACGCGGTCCCGCATTGGTGCTACGCGGCGGCTGCTCTATCGCGCGTTTAATAGAAAGGTTGACCTTACCCTCAGGAGTAATGGCAATCACCTTTACGCTAACGGTCTGATTCTCTTGAAGAAAATCGCGAATTTCCTTAACGTATGTAGCTGCGATTTCAGAAATGTGTACCATTCCTGTTTTCCCACCCGGGAGTTCGACGAAGGCGCCAAACTTTGTAATACCCGTGACCTTGCCTTCTACAATAGACCCGACTTCAACCGCCATAAATGAATAGATCCTCCCAAAATTATTATCCTGTTTGCTTGTGTGACCGCGCTAGTTGCCGGAACGGTCGATAAAAATCTTTTCATCCGGATAAGCGTATCCCAGCTTATCCCGCGCGACGCGCTCAATATATTCCTCATCGTTCTCGCCGTTGAGAAGACGCTGCGTCTCGGCATTAAGGCGCTGTTGCTGCGCCACATTTTGCTGTAACGCCAAAAGCTGCCGCCGTTTGGAGGTCACCTCCACCTGCATGCCAATCAGCGAAACGGCAACGAATCCGACAAAACAAAGCATAAAGAAACGTACAAGCCAATTTGCTTTACGCTTTTTTCGCTTGGACACATTTACCCCTCCCTGCACCGGCTGGTGACGCTTACCGCCAAAATGCGGTATATAGCGATTATACAATAATTCAACGCGCTTTTTCAAGCGGAATTTGCGATTACGACATACTTTTTTTACATGATTGACACGATTGATAGCGGCCGTTTTTATCCGTATGCCAAAAACACGGTATAAAAATACAAACGGAGCCGCCAAAACCTTGAGCAGCAGGCGGATGATCCAAATAGCCAGTCTGATCATGCCTGTCACCAGCCGTATGATCAGATTTAAAACACCGCTACCGAGTGTCACGAATAAGCCGCCCAGCGTCAGCCTGAAAAGCACCCAGCCCAGCAGCTCGCCACAAAACACAAACCAGCGCAGCCGGCCGTCGCAATATCGCAG
>DALYYK010000056.1:0-9920 GCA_031983305.1 Candidatus Fimivivens sp.
CTGTGTTGCAATTGGCGACGCCGCACGCTATAAAAGTATGAAAACCGCACTGGCCGACACCGACATTGTTGTGACGGCGGGATCGGACGCGGTGGCTGAGCTGGCGGCACAGCCGGTGGATCTGGTGCTTAACGCTGTTGTCGGTATTGCGGGCTTGGGCGCGACGATGGCCTGCTTGCAAGCTAAAAATACGCTGGCGCTTGCCAATAAAGAATCGCTGGTCACAGCGGGCGAGCTGGTCATGGCGGCGGCCAAATACAATAATGTGCCGGTCATTCCGGTGGATAGCGAACATTCCGCCATTTTTCAGTGCTTAAACGGCGAAAATTGTGATAGAATAAATAAGATTCTATTGACAGCCTCGGGCGGCCCGTTTTTTGGAAAAACGCGAGCGGCGCTTCAAAACATCACTCCCGCGCAGGCGCTCAAGCATCCGAACTGGCAGATGGGACAGAAAATCTCGATCGACTCGGCCACGCTGATGAACAAGGGGCTGGAGTTGATTGAGGCGATGCATCTGTTCGACGTATCAGCCGACCAGATCGAAATTCATGTGCACCGGCAAAGCATTCTGCACTCGGCGGTGGAATTTTGCGACGGCAGCGTAATCGCGCAATTGGGCACCGCCGATATGCGCACGCCGATACAGTACGCGATCACCTATCCCGACCGCTTGCCGGGCGTCGGCAAAGCGCTGTCGCTGTTTGAGGTGGGCGCG
Source organism: Candidatus Fimivivens sp. (assembly GCA_031983305.1). Taxonomy (GTDB): domain Bacteria; phylum Bacillota; class Clostridia; order Oscillospirales; family Ruminococcaceae; genus Yanshouia. The sequence goes on from DALYYK010000056.1 coordinate 719, forward strand.
CTCACCTTTGAGCCTGCCGACGCCGAGACGTTTTTATGCCTTTGTGCCGCAACCAAGGCGGCGACGTTAAGGGGACTTTATCCCTGCGCTGTCAACGGGGCCAACGAAGAGGCGGTCGCGCTGTTTTTGCAGGGCAAAATCGGGTTCTTGAAAATCGGTGAGTTGGTCGAAAAAGCGCTGTCGCTGCCATGCGACAGGCAGGACTACAGCTTGGAAATGGTCTACGAAATAGACTCCGCCGCGCGCGAGCTGGTGCGGCAAAGCGTTTAGCTAGGTAAGTTCTCTGTTTCTAAAAGCGCATATGCCTTACGACGTGATTTTAGCTTTGCCGTGTTGCGGCCCTCAACAAAAAGGGTAGAATCCTACCATCCTTATAAGGCGAAAACCGCTTACAAACCATTTTGTGTTTTAGATTTGGCGAACTGAACTAGACTTACAGAAGGGCGTGTGAAATATTTGAGCAGTGGCCTCACAACGGCGGTTGCGGCAATTTTAATTTTTGGCGCGATTATTTTATTCCATGAGCTTGGGCATTTTACCGTGGCCAAATGGGCGGGCGTGTCGGTGCACGAATTTTCGATCGGCATGGGCCCCGCCATCTATAAACGTGAAAAAAATGGGACGCTTTATTCGCTGCGCATTCTGCCAGTGGGCGGCTTTGTCATGATGGAGGGCGAGGATGAGCCGGTCGACGCGCCGGGTTCCTTTTCGAGTAAGCCGTTGCTGCACCGGGTGGCTATTTTGCTGGCGGGCTCCTTTAACAATTTGATTATGGGCTATCTGATCCTTGTTGTGCTGACCATCATGACCGGCTATGTCGGCACCACCCGCGTTGCGATGTTCAACGACGGCGCCGTCAGCTCGCAGCAGCTTCAACTTGGCGATAAAATCACCAAGGTCAACGGGCATCGGGTGCACACCTCAAACGACATCACCTATGAATTTTTGCGCGACCGCGACGGGCTCATCGATATCACGGTGCAGCGCGACGGCCAGACGCTGGCGCTGCCGCCAATTCAATTTAAGATGGAGCAGCTCGGCGAGGGTATGCAGGCCATCGACCTCGACTTTAAGGTCGCCGCCGTTCCGGCCCAGTCGCTCGAATATGTGACCTATCCGTTTAACTGGGGGTTGTCGATCATCAAGCAGGTCTGGGGCTCGCTCATCGACGTGGTCACGGGGCGCTATGCGGTCAACCAGCTTTCGGGGCCGGTCGGGGTGGTCAGCGCCATCGGTCAGGCCAGTAAGATGGGGCTTGAAAATCTGCTACTGATCGCCGCGTTTATCGCAATCAACATCGGCATTTTCAATCTTGTGCCGTTCCCGATTCTCGACGGCGGTAAAATCGTGATCGCGATGCTAGAGGTAGCACTGGGCCGCCGAATTAACCAGCGGGTGCTCGAGTGGATCATGATGATCAGCGTAGGGCTGCTGCTGACATTGATGCTGTATGTCACATGGAATGATATCTTCCGCCTTTTTCAATAAGGGCGGTTATACGAATATGCGATAGGAAGCGCCAATATTTGCAGGGATTTGCCGTATGGCAAGGAGGACAACGCGGCCAAACGGTTAAAAGACCGCAAAGATATCACGCTTTTTGTCGGATATTAGTATGAATTGGCTGAGCATCGCGTTACGGTGTTTGGCCAATTTTTGCTTAAAGCGTTATGACGAAACGAGGAATTGCAGTATGAAAAAAGAATCTAGAACGGTGTGGGTGGGAACGGTACCGATCGGCGGCGGCCACCCAATCGCGATACAGTCGATGCTCAACCGACCCTCTTACGATATCGAGGGCAGCGTTGCACAGGCCAAAGCGCTCCAAGCGGCGGGCTGTCAAATCATCCGTGCGGCGGTGCCGGACAGGGACGCGGTGCGGCTGATTGCGGCGCTCAAAGAAGCGGTGACGATGCCGGTCGTGGCCGATATCCATTTTGATTACCGGCTGGCGCTGGCCTGCGCTGAGGCGGGCGTCGATAAAATCCGCATCAATCCGGGCAATATCGGCGGGGCGGACCGAGTGCGCGCCGTCGCCAAGGCCTGCAACGTACGGAATATTCCGATCCGCGTCGGGGTCAATTCCGGTTCGATCGAAAAGGCGCTGCTCGCAAAATACGGCGGCCCCACCGCCGAGGCGATGGTCGAGAGCGCAGCAAGCCATCTCGCGCTGCTCGAGCAGGCCGATTTTTACAACAGCGCGCTCTCCTTAAAAAGCTCCGACCTAAAAACCATGCTGGACGCCTACCGCCTTGCGGCCGAGCGGTTTGATTATCCGTTGCACCTCGGTGTGACCGAGGCGGGCACCGAGCGCATCGGGCTCTTGAAATCCGCCATCGGCATCGGCGCGCTGCTGCTCGACGGCATCGGCGACACGATTCGCGTCTCGCTGACCGCCGACCCGGTGCAGGAGATCGCTGCCGCTAAGGATATCTTAAAGGCGCTCGGCCTCAAGGGCAGCGGGGTACAGCTCGTGTCCTGCCCGACCTGCGGGCGCACCCGTATCGATCTTGTCTCGCTGGCGCACAAGGTGGAGGATGCGCTGAAAAACACTCCCCACGATATCAAGGTGGCCGTTATGGGCTGCGTCGTCAATGGGCCGGGCGAGGCGAGAGAAGCGGACATCGGCGTCGCGGGCGGCGACGGCTGCGGCGTCATCTTCGTCAAGGGCGAGATCGTCGAAAGGGTGCCCGAGGAGGAATTGCTGCCCGCGCTGCTCAAAAGGATAGAGGAGATAACCCATGCCAAATCGGATGAAAAAACAGAGCTTTGAGGAATTTATCGCGCTGTTCGGCGGCCTAACCATGCAGCAGCAGCTCGCGCAGGTTCTCAGAGAGGTCGAAGAAATACATATCGGCACCAAAAACAGAACGCTTTCCCTCGCGGTGGTCTGCACAAGGCTGCTGCTGTGGGATGAGCTGCGCTTTTTAGAGCGCAGCTTAGAAAGCCGTCTGTCGCTGTCACAGGCGCGCTTTTTGCCGCGTTATCGCGGGCTGCCGCCGCAGGACAGCTATTTTGACGTGCTGCTAAACGCGCTGCGGCGCGAGGGCGTCCCGGTTAACGGTTTTTTAGAAGGCAGTGCCGCGGCCTTTAACCTACAGGACAAGCGTCTCAAAATCGCGCTGAAAAACGGTGGCGGCCGCCAGCTTGAGGAAATGGGCTTTGTCGATAAGCTCCAAGCGCTGATTGCCGACCAGTTCGGGTTTGACTGTGAGGTGCGGCTCACCGGCGAGGTGGAGCTGACCGACTCGAACCCCGTGCTCTTGCAGATTGAGCAGGAGGTCAAGATGGCGGCCAAAGCGGTGCAGCCGCAGGGACCGCAGCTGCATAGACTGTCCTTTCAGGCTAAAAGCCTGCCGTTTATCGAGGATTCGATGGAGCTGATCTATGGCAAGCCGATTAAGGGCGCCTTGACGCCACTCAACGAGGTTAACGAGAGCAGCGGCCGCGTCGCCGTCTGGGGCGACGTATTTAAAATTGAGACGCGCGACACCCGCGACGGCTCGCGCCGCATCTTCAGTATCTTTCTCACCGACTACACCGGCTCAAACATGGTCAAGATGCTCATGGACATGCAGGAGGTCGCGCCACTCGAGCGCATCCGGGTCGGGGACAGCATCGTGGTGCAGGGCGACGCCTCGTTTGATAAATACGACCGCGAGGTCAACATCCGGGCGTACCACATCGCCCGCGTCAAGAAGATCACAAGGCAGGATACCTGTGAGAATAAGCGTGTCGAGCTGCACGCCCACACTAAAATGTCGTCGATGGACGGCATTGTCTCAGCGACCGATCTGGTCACCGCCGCCGCCAATTTCGGGCATCCGGCCATCGCCATCACCGACCACGGTGTGGTGCAGGCCTTCCCAGACGCCGCGGCCGCCGCGCAGAAGATGACCAAGGCCGGAAAGCCGATCAAAATTCTGTACGGCGTCGAGGGTTATCTTGTCAACGATCAGATTCCCGCCGTGACGGGCGAGGGGCGTCAGCCTATCGACGGCGAGATGATCGTCTTCGACCTTGAGACAACCGGCCTTTCAGCCGCCAACGAGCGGATTATCGAAATCGGCGCGATCAAGATCAAAAACGGCGAGATTATTGGTGAGTTCGACGTTTTTGTCGATCCGCAGCAGCGGCTGTCGCCTGAGATCGTAAAGCTCACCGGTATTACAGACGAAATGCTTGTCGGCGCGCCGGGCGAGGCGCAGGCGCTCGAGCAGTTTTACGATTTCTGCGGCGGAGATAACGCCGTTTTGATCGCGCATAACGCGCGCTTTGATACCTCATTCCTCAAAGTAGCCGCTAGAAGATGTGGCAAGCTCTATAACTTTACAGCTGTCGATACGTTGATTCTGGCGCGCGCCGTCTATTCCGAGCTCAAATCTTTCAAGCTTGGCAAGCTGGCCGAGCATCTGGGCGTGGGCGCGTTTCAGGCGCATCGCGCCTGCGACGACGCGCGGGCATTGGCCAAGATCGTCTTTAAAATGATCGAAAAAATCAAAGCCAACCGCACGCTCGAAACGGTGCGCGACCTGAACACCGCGCTTGATACCGTCGATTTTAAAAAGGTGCCAAGCTATCACATCATCATTCTGGCTGAGAATTTAACCGGCCTTAAAAATCTTTATCGGCTCATTTCCGAGAGCCATATCAATAACTTTTATAAAAATCCGCGCATCTTAAAAAGCAATATTCTCAAATGGCGCGAGGGACTTATTCTCGGCAGCGCCTGCGAGGCGGGCGAGCTGTTCCACGCGCTGCTCGAGGGCTCGCAGTTTAGCGAGCTGTGCGAGGTGGCGAAGTTCTACGACTTTCTGGAAGTTCAGCCGATCGGCAACAACGCATTTTTGCTGCGCAACGGGCGCTGCAAATCGGAGGATGAGCTGCGCGACCTCAACCGCACCATCGTGCGGGTAGGCGACCACCTCGGGCTTCCGGTTTGCGCCACCGGCGACGTGCATTTCTTGAACCCGGCCGACGCGTCGTTTCGCGCCGTGCTCATGGCGGGCTTGGGCTTCTCCGATGCCGACAATCAGGCGCCGCTTTATTTAAAAACCACCGACGAAATGCTCGAGGAATTCGCCTATCTCGGTCAAGAAAAGGCGTTTGAGCTGGTCGTTAAAAACCCCGCGGCGATCGCCGAGCGCGTTGAAGCCATTAAGCCGATCCCCGACGGGACTTACCCGCCCTCGATCGAGGGCTCGGACGAGGAGCTTGAGCGCCTGTGTTGGGAGAGGGCCAAGCGCCTTTATGGTGACCCCGTGCCCGAGCTGGTCGCGGCCCGCCTTCAAAAGGAACTTGATTCCATCATTAAAAACGGCTTTTCGGTCATGTACATCACGGCGCAGAAGCTCGTTGCCAAATCCGAGAGCTTAGGGTACTTGGTCGGCTCGCGCGGCTCGGTCGGCTCGTCGCTTGCGGCAACCATGTCCGGCATTTCGGAGGTGAACCCGCTTCCGCCGCATTACGCCTGCCCCCAATGCCAGTACAGCGAATTTATCACCGACGGCTCGGTCGGTTCGGGTTACGACCTGCCGCTTAAAGCCTGCCCTAAATGCGGGGCCGACTGCATGCGCGACGGCCACGACATTCCGTTTGAGACCTTTTTGGGTTTTGACGGCGACAAGCAGCCCGATATCGACCTCAACTTCTCAGGCGAGTGCCAGTCAAGCATCCATAAATACACCGAAGAGTTGTTTGGCGCGACGCAGGTGTTTAAGGCCGGCACGATATCGACCATCGCTGAAAAAACGGCCTATGGTTATGTGAAAAAATATCTGACCGAGCGCAATAGAATCGTACACAAGGCAGAAGAAGAGCGGCTGGCACTCGGCTGCACCGACGTCAAGCGCACGACCGGCCAGCATCCGGGCGGCATGGTCGTCATTCCGCGCGGCATGGAGGTCACCGACTTCACGCCGGTACAATATCCGGCGGACAAGAGCGATTCGGGCATGATGACCACCCACTTCGACTTCCATTCGCTGCACGACACGATTTTAAAGCTCGACGAGCTTGGGCACGACGTGCCGACCATGTACAAGCACCTTGAGGATATGACCGGTGTCAAGATTGGCGACGTGCCCAATGGCGATGCCGAGGTTATCAGCCTGTTCACGTCGCCCGCGGCGCTCGGCGTTACCGAGGATCAGATCGATTGCAACACCGGCTCGTTGGCGCTGCCCGAGATGGGAACCAATTTTGTGCGTCAGATGCTGATTGAGGCGCGGCCGAAGAATTTCTCCGACCTCTTGCAGATTTCGGGCCTGTCGCACGGCACCGACGTGTGGCTTGGCAATGCGCAGGAGCTGATTCAGAACGGCACCTGCACGATCTCAGAGGTCATCGGTACACGCGACAGCATCATGGTCTATCTGATGCACAGAGGGCTTGAACCGGGGCTGGCGTTTAAAATCATGGAAATCACGCGAAAGGGCAAGGCCGCTTCCAGTCTGACGCCCGATATGGTCAAGACGATGAAGGAACATAACGTCCCCGACTGGTACATCGAGAGCTGCTTTAAGATCAAATACATGTTCCCCAAGGCGCACGCCGCCGCTTATGTCACATCGGCAGTCAAGCTCGGGTGGTATAAAATCCATCATCCGCTGGCGTTTTACGCGACCTACTTCACCGTTCGCCCCGACGATTTTGACGCCGAAGTTGCGTTGATGGGCCGCAGCGCGGTCAAAAGCCGCATCGAAAGCCTGCGCAGTCTGGGATTAGACCGTACCGCCAAGGATGATAACCTCTTGTATGTCCTGAGCATCATCTACGAGATGCTGGCGCGCGGCTATAGCTTTTTGCCGGTCGATCTGCAAAAATCAGCCGCCGACCGCTTCACAGTCGAGGGGAATAACATCCGCCTGCCGTTCGGCGCGCTCAAGGGCGTTGGCGGCACGGCTGCACAGGGATTATACGAAGCGGCGCAAAAGGGCCCGTTTCTGTCCATCGATGAGTTTGCCGAGCATGCGGGTGTCTCTAAAACGGTCATTGAATCGCTTAAAAATCTCGGTGCTTTTGGTGATTTGCCCGAAACAAACCAAATTTCTTTATTCTAGTTGACAAAAACCGCTTTATACACTAATATGGCAATATGTTAGCACGCTAAAGTGAATGCGCATTACATACAGGATTGCGGGGGTCTTAATGAATCAGTTCAGCAAAATAACGCCGGATGGCACAAAGGACCGGCTGTTTGACGAATGCGAAAAGCGCGGGCGGTTTACTCAAGCGCTGCGCGCCATGTTCGAGTCCAGAGGGTTTGGCGAGGTGTCGACCCCCGTGCTGGAATATTACGATGTGTTCGATACCGCGCGGGCCTATTTTCCGCCCGAGAGCATGTATAAGCTCATCGACCATACCGGGCGCATTCTCATCTTGCGTCCCGATTGCACGATTCCGATCGCGCGGCTTGTCGCCTCACGACTCAAAAATGAGGCGGGACCGCTGCGCATCTATTACAACGAGAATATCTACCGTTACGCTGACGGCAACAGTCCCATTTCCGGGGAAATTGCCCAGATGGGCGTCGAATATATCGGCGGGGGCTTGCCAATCTGCGACGTTGAGATCGTCGAGCTGGCCTGCCGCAGCCTGCGTTCGGTCTGCGGAATTGATTATCAGCTCGAGTTATGCCACATTGGCTATTTCAACGCGCTGGTTGACAGCCTGAACACCGACGTCGACACCCGCGAACAGATCAGAGAGCTGGTGGAACATAAAAACTTCCCGGCGCTCGATCAGATTTTGGAGCGGTTTGAGGGCTTTCCGGCACAGCGCGCGCTCAAAAAGCTACCCGCGCTGTTCGGCTCGGCTGCGGTGCTCGACGAGGCGCGCGCGCTTTTTTCGAGCGAGGCGGCGGACAAGGCGCTCGACTATCTGGCTTATATCTACCGTTCACTCTCGGCTCTGGGGATCGACAGTCACCTGACTATCGATCTGGGGCTTGTGAATCAGGCCGATTACTACACCGGCATCATCTTTCGCGGCTATACGGCGGGTGCGGGCGAGCCGGTGCTCTCGGGCGGCCGTTACGACGGGCTGATCAAGGAGTTTGGCGAGGACCGCCCCGCGACCGGCTTTGGCATCAATTTAGATCTGCTTTGCGAAAAGGCCGAGGCCACCGCCGCCATTAAGCTGCCGTCCGCGGCGGTGCTGGTAGATGAAGCCAGCGATATCCGGCTTGCGTTTGAGCTGCTTGACCGCCTTGGCAATCAGCGCTTTTGCGCGCAGCTTGTCCCTGTTGCAAGTATTGAAGAGGCTGGGCCGCAAAATGGTTTTGATCGCACATTCGCCGTCACCGACAGCGAGAGCAGGGAGGTGCTGGCATGAGTAAAACCATCCGGATGGCGCTGACCAAGGGGCGCATTGAAAAGGGCGCGATCGCGCTGCTCGAAAAAGCGGGCTACGGCTGCGCCGATCTTAAAAATAAGGGCAGAAGACTGATTGTTCCCACCGACGGCGGCGAGATTGATGTCGTCTTTGCCAAGGCCGCCGACGTGATCACCTACGTTGAAACCGGCGCCTGCGACATCGGCATTGTCGGTAAGGACACGATTTTAGAAAACGGCCGTTCTTTCTACGAAATGGCCGATCTGGGCATTGGCAAGTGTCGCATGGTGCTGGCGGCCCCGAAGGGTAAGGATATTTTTGAAGGCTACGCCGCCAAGCGCATCGCCAGCAAATACCCGAAGATTGCCGGTGCGTATTTTGCGGCGAAGCAGATGGACGTTAAGATTCTTAAAATAGAGGGCTCGGTCGAGTTAGGCCCGGTGCTGGGTATCACCGACGCGATTGTCGATCTCGTCGAAACCGGCAAAACGCTGGCCGAAAACGGGCTTGAGGTAGTCGAGACGGTCTGCGACGTTTCAACTCGCGTGATCGTCAATATCGCAAGCCTCAAGCTGTCAAAAGATCAGATCGTCGAGATTGTCGAGCGTTTAAATCAGGCGAAGGGGGCGGCAAAATGATTAAAACCATCAAGACCGACGGTGTGTGCGAGTATGCGCTGTTTGAAAAAATGCGCAGCCGCTCGGTGGAAACCGACCGCGCGGTGACCGCCGCCGTCTCCGAAATTATAGAGGCGGTGCGCACCCGCGGCGACGCGGCGGTGCGCGACTATACCGAAAAATTTGACAAGCGCTGCCCCGAGATGTTCGAGGTGCCGCGCGAACTGATCAACGACGCGCTGACCGAGGCC
>DALYYK010000057.1:0-4894 GCA_031983305.1 Candidatus Fimivivens sp.
ATAAAGTATGCGGCGGCCCTTGGCTGTTAAGAGCTGATGATGTGATAACAGTCGCGTAAATCCAAGGCTTGCAGAGGGTATTGGCCAAGCCGCAGCAGGCTACACATGCCGCTTGCCGCCAACCGCGGGATCAAGCAACCAAGCATGTATAAATGAGAGCGGGTTACAACGTTTCACGCGTGCTTAACAGCCTGAAAAGCTTGGAGCATCTATGCCGCGCTTTTTTGCGTCGCAGCTTATGCCGCCGATTGACAAACCCCGTTTGCGACCCCTATACTAAATAGAGTCAGGCGGTGTAGGCCTTGAGCTTTTCTAAAAACAGCTCCACCATATCGGGGGCGGTCGCCCACGAGGTACAAAGGCGAATGACATCCCGCGTGTCGTCGACGGCGTATTGCACCGAGAAGATAAAATCCTCCTCGAGGCGCGCCAGCACCGACTTGGGCAGAATCGGGAAAAGCTGATTGGTCACCGCCTCAGCGGCAAAGGAATAGCCCAGCGCTAAAATGCCGGTTGCCAGACGCTGTGCCATGTCGTTGGCGTGCTGCGCCAGCGTGTAATATAACCCGTCGGTAAACAGCGTCTCAAACTGAATACCCAGCAGGCGACCCTTGGCCAGCATGCCGCCCCGCTGCTTGAGAATCGAGCGAAAGTCGACGTTTAGCTCCGGCCGGTTGATGATCAGCGCCTCGCCGAACAGCGCGCCCATCTTGGTGCCGCCGATATAAAACAGGTCGGTCAGCTGCGCAATGTCGGCCAGTGTCAGATCGTTGCCGGGGCAGGTCAGCGCACAGCCCAAGCGCGCGCCGTCGAGATAAAGTGGAATACGATATTTGCGGCAGACCTTGGCCAGCTCAGCAAGCTCCTGCTTGCGATAGACGGTGCCCAACTCGGTCGGCTGAGAGACATACACCATGCCGGGCTGTACCATGTGCTCGGCGGTGGGGTCGTCGTAATGTGCGCGGATCAGCACTTCCACAGCTTTGGCGGTCAGCTTGCCGTCGGGCGTCGGAATAGCGAGCACTTTATGCCCGGTCGCCTCGATTGCTCCCGCTTCGTGCACGTTGACATGTCCGCTTTCGGCCGAAATCATGCCCTGATGCGGACGCAGCAGCGCGGCGGCAACGGTCATATTCGTCTGGGTACCGCCTACGAAAAAGTGAACGGCGCTGTCGGGGCGCTTAATTTCCGCCGCAATCAGCCTGCGGGCGCGGTCGCAGAATTCGTCGGTGCCGTAGCCCACCGTCTGCACAAGATTCGTGTCGGTGATCGCCGCGATGATACGCGCGTGCGCGCCCTCGCTGTAATCGTTTAAAAAGCTGTATTTCATCGGGCACAATCCTTTCAAAAGAGAAGTTATCAACAGTATAGCACATTTTAGAGCCTGTGCAATACTGCCACTAATGAGGATGCTATTATGTCAAATCAATCAGTTGCCTTTGGTGTCGATATCGGCGGGACGTCGGTTAAAATGGGGCTTTTCTCGTCCCAAAAAGGACTTTTGGAAAAGTGGCAGCTCCCCTCGCGCACCGATGGGGACAGCGCCGCTATGCTGCTGGAGATTGCCGAGAGCCTGCGCGGCTGTGCTGCGGCAAACGGGATTCATCCGACCTCTATTCTGGGTGCTGGCGTCGGCGCGCCCGGCCCGGTCGACGGCCTCGGCGTTGTACACGGCTGCGTCAACCTCGGCTGGGGAAACGTCGCGCTCAAAGACGTGCTTGAAGCCCTGTGCGGCTTTAGTGTCCGGGCGGAGAACGACGCGAATGCCGCCGCGCTCGGCGAGCTTTGGCAGGGCGCGGCTAAGGGCTATGACAGCATGGTACTGCTGACGCTGGGCACCGGTGTGGGCGGGGCCATCATTCTAAACGGCAGGCTGTTAAAGGGGGCGCACGGCTGCGCCGGAGAGGTCGGACACATCGGTGTCTGTTCTGACGAGGCTACGCCCTGTAGCTGCGGCAATCGCGGCTGCCTTGAGCAGTACGCGTCGGCAACGGGGTTGGTGCGGCTGGCCAGAGAAGCGGCGGCATCTGCCCAAAAGACGGCGCTGCCGTTAGACGACCTGAACGCTGAGCGAATTTTTGTGGCGGCCCAGGCGGGGGACACCGCCGCGCTGCTGGCCGTCGACCGCATGGCTGAGCGACTGGGGCGCGGACTCGCGAACATTGCTACCGTCTGCGACCCGCAGGTCTTTGTCATTGGCGGCGGGCTTTCAAGGGCGGGCGACATGTTGCTCGACGCCGTATTGCGTCATTACCGCAGCATGGCCTTTGGCAGCGCGGTCGATACTCCGATTAAAACGGCGGCGCTGCAAAATGAGGCAGGAATCTGGGGCGCTGCCAGTTTGATATTGAATACATAGACCTAATCATGCGGCGGGTTTTTGCATCAAATCAGAGTGCCATGGCTGTTTACGCCGGGGGATTTTTAATCCTCCGGCGATTTTTTTTAAAAGATATGAATACCTTGTTGTTATGAACACCGTCTGTGCCGTGTTCTTTTTGCGCATATTGCTCGATATTCTGTAAAAGCCATCAAATTAAGGACAAGAATGTTTTCAGGGCGCCCCGAAGGAGGACGCTACCGGACAACCGACAGGGTAGATCAAATCGCCCGACAAAAAATAGGCCGAAATTTAGCATTATTTTAGCGGAAGATGCGTATTAGTGGTCGCACTCACTTTGCGTTGCATATAGTGGTGGTGAGAAGCCATTTTAAAAGGAGAGAGCACATATGCCACAAAAGAGCATTGAACAGTACGAACGCGAGCTTATGGAAATGTACCGTCTGGCGCTGGCCAAGAACCCCAACTATGCGGCGCTGGCGCGGCGGCACAGCACTGTGACGGTACAGGAGAATATCCCTGAGAAAATTGACGTCCCCATTCCGGCCCCGGGTGTGGAAGAAGCCGTCCCGTTGCCAAGGGGTATTGTGCCGGTGCCGGTTGAAGAAGCCCCCGCACCCACACCCTCTGCCGGAATACCGGTTGTTGAAGAAACCGACGAGGCTGTCGTGTCGCAGCCAACCGCCCTGCCAATCGAACCCGCCGAGCCGCCCGTTGTGGCGGTTGTCCTCCCCGTACCTGCGCGCACATCGACCTCTGATACGGGCACACGGACACCTGCCAGAGTACCCGCCGAAACCGAAGCCGTCGTCGAACTCGATATCGGCGCTGACCCTAACCCTGACATCAACCCCGAAGCCGACTTTATTATCGAGGCTGAAACCGGTACTGAAATTGCAACTGATATTGACGCAGGCACCGAAACTGATGCCGAAAGCAGCGCCGACACTGCCGCGCCGTCCGGTTCAAGCCGCACAACGACGCCACCGGTCTCCGAAGGATCGCAGCGCATGGCGGCGACTCCCAACCTTGGGGCGGGCAATCTGATTGTCAACGTGACCACGCAAAGTCGGACCAAGCCGGTCGTGGGCGCTGTCGTCACGGTGAGCCACCCCGACGAAAGCGGCAATAAAATAGCCGCCCAAGTGATCACCGACAGCAGCGGCAAGACCGAGCTAATCCGCCTGCCTGCGCCGATACGCGAGATTCCGATCTATCCACAGCCGATGACCGGGGGCGATTTGAGCGCAAAATACATCGTGGACATTCAAGCGCCGGGCTTTGAAGCGGTATCGGGTGAGGAAGTCTCGATTTTTGACGGTGTAACTTCGGTCAAGCGGGTCGATTTAACCGCTGAGCCGGGCGGACGCCGCACGGAGGGTAACATTGCTGAAAGCCGCAGCGCCGCGCAGGGGGAATAGCTATGCGGCCTAATCGGTATGTTCAAATTCCGCATGTTATAACGGAACACCTTGGCGGTAAGGATGCCGCCGAGCCGAATATGACGCTACCATTTGTTGACTATTTAAAAGGATGCGCCGCCTGCCTGATCTGCCCGACCTGGCCCGAACAGGCGCAGCGCGCCAATATCTATGCGATCACCTCGTTTGTGCTCAACCGAGTCAGCAGCCGATGGTACCGCGCGCGTGGCTGTGACTTTGACATTACCGGCAGCGCGCAGGACGACCTGCCGTTTAACTGCCAGACCTGCCTGTTCTGCAACACCAGCAGCCTTGTGGAAGAGCTGTTCAATAATTACCTGACCCGTCAGGGCAGCGGCGAGCCGCTGCTGGCGAAGCTTTGTCCAAGCGGCCAAACCGGCACTGAAATGGGTGTTTTGTATCAGGACGGCGCGGTTGCGATGGCCGAAAAAGGATATACTTATTATGATATCCTCAAGAAATATTACGGAGAGGATATCGCGATGATCGAAAATGCACCTCGCCAAGGCGAGCGGGAGCGTTTTTTGGGCACTCCGCTGATGTGTGGCGCATCGGGGGAGGATATTCGCACCATTAAACGTCAACTCAACCGCATCGGGCAAAACTACCCGGATATTGCGCCGCTCAATACCGACAGCGTCAATTTTGACCCCCCCTGTGAGCGGGCGGTGCGCACCTTCCAGTATATTTTTGACCTGCCCGTCACCGGCGTACTCGACAAGGCCACCTGGTACAGCATTAAACGTACCTGCGCTGGAATTGAGCAGAGCGATGCCGCGTTGTTTGAACAAAAAGCCGTGCCGGCGATGCGTCCCATGTCGTTTAGCGCACCGCCCTCACGGGAGGCTGCCGAGCCGAACAGCAGTCTGCGCCGTGAGTTCGCCGAGGGCAAAAATCCGAGCGTTATTGTACCGGGGCGCCTTATCCCGGGCAATACGATGCCAAGCATTGTGATAGCGGGCGATAATGACGCGTTGGACAGCGTAATCTCAGACAGCGGTATAGCAGAAGAAGCCGAGCGGAAAAGCGCACAGCCGGGCGCAGCCCCTGAAAGCAACGCCGTCGAGAATGTGGCGCGTTGGAGCGCCACGCGTCAGCAAATCTTAGAGGG
>DALYYK010000057.1:4994-9905 GCA_031983305.1 Candidatus Fimivivens sp.
GGCGGCGGGTAGCGATCCTTTGGGCAGCGGCGCCGTACCCCCTACCGAAACGGCGAGCCAGATGCCCAGCCAATCCATGACCGAAAGCCCGATCTCGGACAGCGACGTGCAGGAGGAGGCAGGTGCAGCCCCCGAAAGCAACGCCGTTGAGAATGTGGCGCGTTGGAGCGCCACGCGTCAGCAAATCCTAGAGGGGGCGGCGGGTAGCGATCCTTTGGGCAGCGGCGCCGTACCCCCTACCGAAACGGCGGGCCAGATGCCCAGCCAATCCATGGTCGAAAGCCCGATCTCGGGCAGCGACGTGCGGGAGGAGGAAGGTGTAGCCCCTGAAAGCAACGCCGTTGAGAATGTGGCGCGTTGGAGCGCCACGCGTCAACGCATTCTGCAAGAGGCGGCGGACAACATTCCCTTGGGTAGCATCATCACGGACAGAGGCATCGCATCCCGCGCTCAAGCGGCGAGCCAGATACCCGGCCACCCGGTGTCCGAAAGCCCGACAGGTGAAAGCGTTCTGCGAATGGTGGGCGCCCAGCCTGAAAGCAGTGCCGTCGAAAACGCGGCGCATTGGGGCATTACGCGTCAGCGCATTCTACAAGGGACTACCGATAACATTCCCCCCGACAGCATCATCACGGACAGTGGCATCGCGTCCCGCGCTGAAACGACAAGCCCGATCTCGGACAGCGATGTGCGAGAGGAGGAGGGGGCTGCGCCCAAGAGCGGTGCAGTGGAAAATGAGGCGCGCTTCAACACCCAGCGCAATGCGATGTCCCCGGCAGGGACGACGGCGCGCCGCCGTGTCAGGCAACCCCCAGTCCCGGCGGAGCATCTGGTTATAGGCCCCAGCGTCAGCGTGCCGCTGCCCGACGCTGAAACCGGCGTCGATTCGGGCCATGCGGTGGAGTGGCTCAAACAAACGTATGGCATATAGCGCGGCCGCGCTGAGCAAAGGCCGGGGGAGGCGGGTCGCCCGCCGGATTAAAACGGGACAACGGTCTTTGCGGCGGTTGACGTATCACTCAGGTTGATAACGCCATCTTGCTTGTGTACGGTTGAGCTCAGGCATCACCCGGTCGTCCGAATAATCGGTTCAGCCGCGATATTTTACAGCTTCGCCCCGCCCAAAAAGGGCGGGGCGAAAAACTATTTTGCGTTTGGATGCATAACGGTTGCCTCAGCGGTAAAATTTTATGCAAATGTTGCTGTAAGAGGTATTTTGTAGTAGAATCTTATGCAGTGATATCAGGGTTGCTTTTAAAATCGAAGCGACGGCCTTTTGGCGACGCACCGACGGCGCAATCGTTGCTGTCTCACATTTAAAACAAACCCGGGAGGAGGACAATAGTATTGTACGAAAAATTTGAAAGCCCCTTTTCCACGCGCTATTCCAGCGAGGAAATGCAATATCTTTTTTCGGCGGAGATGAAATTTCGCACCTGGCGCAGGCTGTGGATCGCGCTGGCCAAAGCCGAGCAGGCCGAGGGGCTGGCTATCACCGACGCGCAGATCGCCGAGCTTGAGGCTCATAAGGATCATATTAACTACGAGGTGGCCGAGGAGCGTGAGCGCCTTGTCCGTCACGACGTCATGAGCCATGTCTACGCCTATGGCGTCCAGTGCCCCGGCGCGAAGGGCATCATCCATCTGGGCGCGACGAGCTGCTATGTCGGCGACAACACCGACATCATCGTCATGCGCGAGGCGCTGCGACTGGTGCGCAAAAAGCTTATCAACGTCATCGCGCTTCTGGCCGATTTTGCCGAGCAGCACAAAAACCAGCCCGCGCTGGCCTATACCCATCTTCAGCCCGCGCAGCTGACCACCGTCGGCAAGCGCGCCACACTGTGGATCAACGAGTTGATGATGGATCTCGCCGAGGTTGAGCACCGCATCGACAGCCTCCAACTGCTGGGCAGCAAGGGAACGACCGGCACGCAGGCGAGCTTTGTCGAGCTGTTCGGCACTGATTCGGATAAAATTAAGCGGGTGGACAAGTTTATCGCGTGCGAGATGGGCTTTGAGCAGATTGTCCCGGTGTCGGGGCAGACCTATTCCCGCAAGGTCGACGCGCAGATAATGGACGTGCTGTCGGGCATCGCGCAGTCAGCCTCTAAATTTGCCAATGATATGCGCCTACTGCAAAGCTTTAAAGAGATGGAAGAGCCGTTTGAAAAGCAGCAGATCGGCTCCTCCGCTATGCCCTATAAGCGCAACCCCATGCGCTCCGAGCGCATCTGTGCGCTCGCGCGCTATGTGATTGCCAACAGTACAAACCCCGCCCTGACCGCATCGGAGCAGTGGTTTGAGCGCACGCTCGACGACTCGGCCAACAAGCGCATTGCCATCAGCGAGGCATTTTTGGCTGTCGACGCCGTTTTGCAGCTTTTGCTCAACGTCTGCGACGGGCTGGTCGTTTACCCCAAGGTTGTCGAGGCCCGAGTCATGGCCGAGCTGCCGTTTATGGCGACCGAGAACATCATGATGCAGGCGGTTAAGAAGGGCGGCGACCGTCAGGAGCTGCACGAGCGGCTGCGCACCCACTCGCTGGCGGCAGCCCGCGTCGTCAAGGAGGAGGGCGGCAAAAACGACCTGTTGCAGCGCATCGCGGCCGACCCCGCGTTCGGACTCACGATGGACGAGCTGTCACAGGTCATGCACCCCGCGCTGTTTGTCGGTCGCGCGCCCGAGCAGGTGACCGAATATCTGCGCGACTGTATCGGGCCGGTGCTCAAAGAGAACAAGGCCCTTCTGGGCGTCAAGGCGGAGCTCAAGGTCTGACGCTGATCAGATCCACACGTTAAAAGGCGGATGATTTGGCAGCGCTGTTATTTGGGCATTATGCTTTATAGGATACTAGGCATGACGACCGGTTTGCGATCCGCTCTTTGCAGGCAGGCCGCCAGTATCACCGACGTTTCGGTTAAGCAAGCCATGCCTTTTTGGCAGCCTTCATAAAGAGACACCGTTATTTTTGCGCTCCCGCACAGGAACGGCCCCCAACCCTCTGGCCCACGTAGGGGACCGAGGGGGCTTAAAGAATACGGTTGTTGGTGAATGTATGCCCCATGTGAGGATGTTACCTTCCCACCCAACGTTCGTGGGCGCGCATCCAGACTTGTTACGTGATTATGTGCGCCACCAAGGTCGGATTGGCCTCTTGAGACACGGCGGCGCTTTGATCGCGCCGCCGTGCGGGTAACGGATACTTTAAGTGCACTGTCTTGCAGGGGCATTTCATCCGCTGAAATCCCCGTCTGCATGACAACTTTCGGTTTTAGGACATCCGCCCAAACCGGCGGTGCAGGGCAGGGCACAACGCCGTCACAGCCGCAAAAGCAGCGTTGACATTCAAGCGGTATTATTCTATAATGAAAGTTATTGACGTCGTAAGGAAAACGGTGTTCTCAGGAGCTTTAACCTGTAAACACCGCAGTCGGGCCGGTGCGAAAAACACAGGCTCCCGTCCGCTGTCACCACGGCGCGAACCGACTAAATACTGTTATCCCACTGAGAAGCAAACGGCTTTGCGGCTTGTTTTTGTTCCCGCTTCATTGCTCCGACGGCAGGCATCGGCCCGCCCGCCGCGCTATCTTGCGGAGCAAAACATTTCGCGGATTTTGTTCACTTTTTAATGGGATAACCGTATAAAACACGAACTGGAGGCAAGATTGTGAAAAAGGTTGGAAAACCGGTATTTTTCATCATCGTGCTGCTGATCGCGGCAATGGGCTATCTGACCGTTGTTGGCGTTTCAAGCACCTATGGTGACATCACCACCACCCAAATCAAAGGCATTGACGACGTGCGCTGGGGTATTGATATCCGCGGCGGCGTCGACGTCACCTTCTCCCCGCCTGCGGGTGTGACCGCTACCAGAGAGGAGATGGCTGCCGCTGAGTCGATCATTCAGATCCGACTCGTGAGCCAGAACATCACTGACAGCGAGGTCTACACCGACTACGATAAGAACCGCATTATTGTGCGTTTCCCGTGGAAGGCGGACGAGACCGAATTCAACCCCGAGCAGGCGATTGCCGAGCTGGGCGCTACCGCGAACCTGACCTTCCGCGAGCTCGACGAGGTCGACGCGATGGGCCTGCCCACCGGGGACACCAAGAATAACATCGTGCTCACCGGCGCCGACGTCGAATCGGCTTCGGCGGTTTATACGCAGGATCAAAGCGGCGCGCGCGTGCATATGGTCGAGCTGAAGCTCAAGGACTCCGGCAAGGAGAAATTCTCCGAGGCGACCAAAAAGCTGATCGGCCAGCAGATTTCGATTTGGATGGACGAAACCCGCATCTCGGCGCCGGTCGTGCGCGACCAGATCTCTGACGGTGTCGCCACCATTTCGGGCAACTTTGACGCCAAAAGCGCAATGGATCTTGCCAACAAAATCAACGGTGGCGCGCTGCCCTTTGCGCTGGTCACCGAGAACTACAACACTATTTCGCCGACGCTGGGACTCGGTGCTAAGGATGCCATGCTGATGGCGGGCGCGATTGCGTTTGCCGTTGTCGGCCTGATTATGCTGTCCCTTTACCGTCTGCCGGGCTTTGTCGCGATGATCGCGCTGACGGGGCAGATCATCCTCATGGTCGCGTCTATCACCGGCTTCTTTGCGGTATTCCCGTCCTTTACGCTGACGCTGCCGGGCATTGCGGGTATCATCCTGGCCATCGGCTTTGGCGTTGACGCCAACATCATCACTGCCGAGCGTATCAAAGAGGAGCTGGCCAATGGCCGCTCGATCGACGCGGCGGTCGATTCGGGCTTTAAGCGCGCCTTTACGGCTATCCTCGACGGCAACGTGACGGTCATCATCGTCTCGATTATTCTGATGGGCGCTTTCGGCCCGCCCGACAGCCTCTTTTCCCGCATTCTGTCGCCGGTGTTCTTTATGTTCGGCGT
>DALYYK010000058.1:0-8546 GCA_031983305.1 Candidatus Fimivivens sp.
ACAACAGCTTCTTACTTACGGATACCGAGCT
The DNA here is from genome assembly GCA_031983305.1 of Candidatus Fimivivens sp. GTDB lineage: Bacteria > Bacillota > Clostridia > Oscillospirales > Ruminococcaceae > Yanshouia. Next base: position 32 of record DALYYK010000058.1, read on the forward strand.
TGGCGATAATCTCGCGGTAGCGGTTAATATCCTTCTTGATGAGGTAGTTGAGCAGATTCTTTCTGTGACCAACCATCTTCAAAAGGCCGCGGCGGGAGTGGTGATCGTTCTTGTTCGCCTTGAGGTGCTCGGTGAGATCGTTGATTCTCTTGGTGAGAATGGCGATCTGAACCTCAGGCGAGCCGGTGTCGCCCTCGTGCAGGGCGTTTGCGAGGATAACTTCTTGCTTTTGTTCTTTAAGCAGCATCAATAAAAACTCCTTTTAATTATTCGGCACTGACACAGCGATGGGCCGTGAGTTGTTCCCCAAGATGCGGGGCAGCCGCCCAAAGGCCGTGTACAGGTCATGCACTAAAATATTATACCAGCGTCAGGCTTGTTTGTAAATAGAAAATTTGTCGATTGCCGAGGCCGGAAACAACCGCAGGCAGGCATAACATCGGTACATTTTGCAGTTTGCCCGTTTAAAAGCGCGATAAACAAATAAATTTACCGGACAGCGTTGACGGGCGCAACGCTTCGGGGCAAATACTGCTGCAAATAGCGGTGCATTTCGGGGATGATATCAAAGCGGTAGGTGCCGTCGAGCATGGCGCGCATCGGCAGGGTGAGCGGGCGCTCCACAGTCCGATAGGGCGTGTCGGCGACAAAACGTGCGGCCCAATCGGTATATTCGTCGGCAAAGCGCTGCGTGACGGCTTGGATATCCTCGCTGCGCTCCAACGCCGTTACATCGAAAACCACGATGTTTTTGTCGTAGTAAATTTGCTGCTTTAAAAGCTGTCACAGCGCGACGGGGCCATTTTTGGTGTCGATCGTTGGGTTTGGCCCCCGGATATCGTCAACGCGCACGGCCTGAAGCCATAGGAGCGGCACAAGTTCTGCCCCCGTGTTGGAAAACGACATTGGCGCGAAAATAGCGGTATAGCTACCCGATAAATGATCGGCGTACTGACGCCGATGGTCGCCCTCGGTGATGGAAAAATCGATTGGGTATTCCGCGTGATCGGCGCAGGGATTATCAAACCGCGCGCTTTCAAGCGCGGTGAGGCTGTAGCCCGCCGACTCAAGCGAGACGCCGGTCAGCGCGGCGGAGAGCGAAAACGCCCAAACAGCCACTGTCAACGCTATAGCCAGCGCGGCGGCCAGCCAATATTTCAGCTTTACTGCCTGCAAACGCATGATGTCACCTCATTTTGCTTGTTATAACGCAATAAAATGACAAGTTTAGCAGCGATTATTAGGGCGCGCAAATTCGAATTTGTATCATAATGCTTATGAACTAAGGTTGACTGGGTAGTTCTTCGGCAACGATATTCCAACTTACACCGTACTTATCGATAAGCCCCGCATGAAACGTGCTATAAAATGTTTCGGTCGGCGGAAGGGTGATATGGGCGCCAATGCTCAATACATCAAAAATCTTTTGCGCATCCTTTGCCGAGGGCACTTTTGTCGTCAATTTTATCATATTGCCTTTGGACACTGGCTCTGCTATTTCATCTGCAAACCAGAAAGTTGTATCACAGATATTCATTTCGGCATGCAAAATCCAGTCCTTTAGATTTACCGGCGGAGCAGTAACGCTCTGCGGTACATACGTCCCATAGGGCTGTGACATCAGAATTTCCCCATTAAAAGCCGTCTGGTAAAATGCCAATGCCTCACTGCAATTTCCTGCAAATGTGATATAGGGTGTAACCATATGGCACCGCCAATTGTTTTAATTTTTATGGATAAATAAAGTCCTGTTTAGCGTTCGACTAAAGCTTTGGCACTGTCAGCCGCCCAAGAGCGCCCGCGCGCGGTCGGCGTCTTGCCGGATGGCGGCTTTAAGCGCGTCGAGCGACTCGAACTTCTGCTCGGGGCGCAAAAACGACAGGAATCGCGTCTCGATGGTTCGGTCATAGAGGTCGCCCGACCAGTCGAGGATATAGCTCTCAGCCCCGACGCTGTCCGAGCCGACCGTCGGTTTTATGCCGACATTGGTGACGGCGGCGTGCACCACGCCGTCGATGAGCACCTGCGTGGCGTAGACGCCGAACCGAGGTTGCGCGTATCCCTCCCCGATGAGCTGGTTCGCGGTCGGAAAGCCGAGCTCCCGCCCCAGACCCTTGCCGTGCGCCACCGGAAAATCGATGGCGAACGCCCGGCCCAACAGACGGTTGGCCGTCTCGATATCGCCGGTGGCCAGCGCGTCTCGGATGCGGGTGGAGCTGACCGGCAGGCCGTTATCCAGCACCGCGCCGATCTGCTCTACCCGCACACCGTACGGCGTCAGCAGCTCGGCCAGCTCCTTGGCGCCCGCGCAGGCCCCCTTGCCGAAGTGGTAATCGTAGCCGCAGCACACGACGCGGGCATTTAGGCCGCGCATCAGCACATCGAGCGCAAACTGTTCAGGAGAAAGGCCTTTAAACTGCGAAAAATCGGGGGTCAACAGCCAGTCGGCCCCGAGTGCCCCGACTGATTTTGCCTTGAGCGTCGGGGTTTGCAGCAGCCGCGTGCCTTTCTTTTTTTCAGGGCTGGCGCTTTGAATCGAGAACGAAAACACGCAGGCATCGAGCCCTTCGTTTTTGTGCGCCAGCGCCGCCTCGATAACAGCGCGGTGTCCGCGGTGTACACCGTCAAAAAAGCCTACGGCAACCGCGGTGGGGCGCTGTGTTTCAATTTTAAGGTCCTGTGCAATATTCATTGTGATGTTACCCTTTTATTTTGTCTGAGCAGGAAGCCGCCTAAAAGCTGTCGGCGGTTTGCGACAAGGCTTTAAGCGCCGGGCCGCGTGATGCATCCAATATTGTCATGTTGCCGACGCTATGCGCCAATTTTTAAAATATACTTCCGCTATTTTTACACGAGATGCCGCAAAACAAATCGGCGGGTAAGATGTTTGCCCAAAAGGACAAACATCCGCCTCAAAATAGCGGCTTGGGCAAAAGGCCAGCCTATTAATCTACCCTAAAACCGTTTTAAGCGCATGCCGTCCGCGCCGGGATCGACGGTGCCAAGACCGAGAAATTCCCCGCCCTGCCAAACCGCATATTGACCCGGCGGCGGGTTTCCCAGCTTTTGCAGGCTGAGCGCCACGCCGTTTGAGAGCATCTTGCCCTGCCATTCGCCCGCCTCAAAGCGGGGCAGCGTGGTAAAGGCAGCCCAAACAGGCAGCAGCCGGTCTAAAAGCGCGCCCGCGTCGGTTAAGCGCTGCGCCTCTTCCATCGTGATGCAGTCGCCGATCATAAAGCCGTTTGAGGCGGTTCTCCGTAGCGCTAAAAGTGTCGCGCCGCAGCCGAGCGCCTGTCCGATATCGTGGAAAAGCGTGCGCACATAGCTGCCCTTTGAACAGGTGACCGAAAATTCCGCGATGCGGCGGTCAGTATCAAACGACACAAGCGTCAATGCGTGGATGGTGATGCGCCGCGCGGGGCGCTCAATTTCCTTACCCTGACGGGCGAGGTCGTAAAGCCGCTTGCCACCGACCGAAACGGCGGAATACATTGGGGGCAGCTGCATAATTTCTCCGCGAAAGGCGGGCAAAACCGCCTCAAGTGCCTCTTTGTCAACGGCGCGGTCGCTTGTTGAAAGCACCGCGCCGGTTATGTCCTGTGTGTCGGTGCAAATGCCGAACTGCACGGCGGCAAAATAGGTTTTTTCTTCGCAGGGCAGCACATCGCAAAGGCGGGTGGCCGAGCCGAAAAGGCAGGGCAGCACCCCGGTGGCCATCGGGTCGAGCGTTCCGGCGTGGCCGATTTTGCGCTGGCGGCTCATGCCGCGCAGCTTTGCGATGACGTCAAACGAGGTAAAGCCCTGCGGCTTATCCAATAGCAATATGCCGTCAGCCATGTGTTACCTCCCGGGATAAAGCCTTGCGTTTTAGCATACGCCAAAAGGCGCTCCCACCCGTGCTTTGGCTCAAAATCCTGACGGACTTTAGGTCAAAAAGACTAAGGCGAAGCAACGCCTGATCAAGACAATACGCATGCAAGGCGCAAAATCTGGTAAAGTGGGCAGACACGTTCTCTCAACACGTCATGGAGTATGCTTTAAAAGCCGAAACAAAAAGAGATTGGCCGCTCGGAGGCAGACAACACGCACAAAAATGCTGCGTATATTCCGGCGTTTTGACGTGTAAATCCGCTTGGGCGACGGTATGCCCTAAGGTTTGAAGCTTTTCAGAATATCCTCAGGGCAGCAGCGCCGCTTCGCAGGCAGCCACGAGCTTTCGCTCGGCGTTTTCGAGGCTGTCCCATATACGGCAGCCCGCCGCGCGGATATGTCCGCCGCCCTCAAAACGGTGGCAGATTTCCGAGACGTTGGCCTTGTCGGTCGAGCGCATCGAGACGCGTATCGAGCCGTCATCCCGTTCTTTAAGCGTAATGCCGATATCGACACCGTCGATGGTCAGCGGCTTGGCGGCGATGCCCTCCAGCTCCGACTCGTCGACGCCTGCCTTCGCGAGCATGTCGAGGGTAACGGCGATGACGGCGATCCGCCCGCCCGCGTGGTAGCGCACCGCCGCGAGCGCCGCCGATTCCACCTCGACCTGCCCGCGCGACTTTGATTCAAACAGCGCGACGCGGATGCGGTTAAAGTCGGCGCCGTTATCCATCAAATCCGCCGCGATGCGCAGTGTCTTGGGGCTGGTGTTCGAATAACGAAAGCCGCCGGTGTCAGACGAGATGGCCACAAACAGCGCCGTGGCGATGTAGGGGGTTATGGCAACCCCCATCTCACAGAGCACTTCGTAGATGGCCTCGCCGGCCGCAGCGTAATTGGGCAAAAAAGTCTCCTTGGCGTAGAGCGGATTGGTCGGGTGATGGTCGATGCAAAGATCAACCGCCGGACGGCTCTCGGGCGGGTCGCCGATCATCGAAGGCGCGGCGACGTCAATCGCCACCGTGAACTTCGGTTCAAAGGCCGCCATCTCACGCGAGAGAAACAAGAGATTTTCTGGAAAAGGACTGCGGCACTCGACATAGGCACGCTTGCCGAGATTGACCAACGCGTCATAAAGTGCCATCGCGCTGCCAAAGGTATCACCGTCAGGGTCGCGATGGCAGAGAATGCGGATGTCGTCCTTCTGCAAAAACAGCTCGGCGCAGCGGCGAGCATCAACTTTCACGCTTCTGTTCCTCCAGATCGTTGAGGATTTTGGCGATGTCGGCCGAATGCTCAATCGAGCTGTCGGCCGTAAAGCGCAGCTCCGGCGTGTGGCGCAGCTGTAATCGGTGCCCAAGCTCGCGGCGCAGAAATCCGGCCGCGCTTTTGAGCGCCTTGACCGCCTCGTCTGTTGCGGCGCGCCCTTGCAGAGAGCTGATATAAACGCGGCAGGACGAAAGGTCGCTGGCCAGATCAATTTTGACGATCGAGAGCATGCCGCCCGAAATGCGCGGATCCTTCATCTCGCGCAAAATGGCGGAGAGCTCCCGTTGTACGTCCTCGTGGGTTCTTGCGGCGCGGTAGGATGGCATAAAAACGCCTCCTTTCAAAACAGTCGTAATCTATATGATATTTTGGCCGAGCCGCGACAACCTTAGTCGCGGTACTCCTCCATCTCGTAGGCTTCAAACACGTCGCCGGTCTTGATGTCGGCGAACTTGGTCAGTGTCATGCCGCACTCGTAGCCGGTCGCGACCTCCTTGACGTCGTCCTTGAAGCGCTTGAGGCTGTCGAGCTTATCGTCAGCGATGATGATGCCGTCACGCACGACGCGGATCAGCGCGTTGCGGATGATCTTGCCCTCAAGCACATAGCAGCCCGAAACGGTACCAACCGAAGAAATCTTGTAAACCTGACGCACTTCGGCGCGGCCCAGATCCTTCTCGCGGATCTTCGGCGTCAGCATGCCCTTGAGCGCATCGGTGACGTCGTTAATGGCGTCGTAGATGACGCGGTAGAGCCGCAGGTCGACGTCGTCGCGCTCGGCCGAAAGTTTCGCCGAGGGCTCGGGGCGCACGTTAAAGCCGATGATAATTGCGTTCGAGGCGTTGGCAAGCATGACGTCCGACTCGCTGATGGCGCCGACGGCGCCGTGGATGACCCGCACCTTGACCTCTTCGTTCGAGAGCTTTTCAAGCGACTGCTTCACGGCCTCGACCGAACCGTCGACGTCGGCCTTGACGATGATAGGTAGCTCCTTCATCTCGCCTTCAGAAATCTGGCTGAACAGGTTGTCGAGCGTGACCTTCTGGTAGGCGTTGAACTGCTCTTCCTTCGCTTCGTGGCGGCGCTGATCGACGAGCTCCTTGGCCAGACGCTCATCTTCAACAGCGTTGAGGATATCACCCGCGGTCGGTACCTCCGACAAGCCGGTGATCTCGACGGGGGTCGAGGGGCCGGCGGTCTCGATGCGCTCGCCCTGATCGTTGGTCATGACGCGCACACGGCCCAACGCGGTGCCCGCGATGACCATGTCGCCGGTTTTAAGCGTACCGTTCTGCACCAGCACCGTCGCGACGGGGCCGCGGCCCTTGTCGAGCTTCGCCTCAATGACAGTGCCTCTCGCAAAGCGCTCGGGGTTGGCGGTCAGCTCCTGCGTCTCGGCGACGAGCAGGATCATCTCAAGCAGCGTGTCGATGCCCTGACCGGTCTTGGCCGAAACGGGCACACAGATGACGTCGCCGCCCCACTCCTCGGGAACCAGCTCGTATTCGGTCAGCTCCTGCTTCACCTTTTCGGGGTTGGCGGTGGGCTTGTCGATCTTATTGATCGCGACGATGATCGAAACACCGGCGGCCTTAGCGTGGTTGATCGCCTCGACGGTCTGCGGCATGATGCCGTCGTCAGCGGCGACGACCAGCACGGCGATGTCGGTCACCTGCGCGCCGCGCGCACGCATCGAGGTAAAGGCCGCGTGACCCGGGGTATCTAAAAAGGTGATGGGGCTGTCGTTGATCATGACCTGATAAGCGCCGATGTGCTGCGTAATGCCGCCCGCCTCGCCCGAGGTGACCTTGGTGTTGCGGATGGCGTCGAGCAACGACGTCTTGCCGTGGTCGACGTGGCCCATGACGACGACGACGGGGCAGCGGGGGGAGAGGTTTTCCTCAACGTCCTGCGTTTCATCAAACAGGCGGTCCTCAATCGTGACGACCACCTCGCGCTGCACTTTCGCGCCGATTTCCATCGCGACCAGCGCGGCGGTGTCGTAGTCGATGACCTGAGAAACCGACGCCATAGTGCCAAGGGTCATCAGGCGCTTGACAATTTCGGCGGCCTGCACCTTTAAGCGCAACGCCAGCTCGCCGACGGTCATCTCGTCGGGCAGCTCAACCTCCAGCTTCTGTCTGCGCTGGCGCTCAAGCTCTAAGCGGCGCATTTTCTCGGCTTCCTTCTCATAGCGCGAGCGCGCGGGCTTACCGCGCTGCTGGCGGCCCGTGAACTTCTGCTTTGCGGGGCCCTGCGTCTTGGCGGCGATGTTTGAGGGCGCAATCTGCTCATAGCGCTCGTTATATTTGTCGAGGTTCACCTGTGCTGAGCGCATATCCACATGGCGCGAGGCAGGGCGCTCGACCTTATTAGAGGGCGACTGCTGTCCCTGCGCCTGAGCTTGAACAGGCTGCTGCACAGGGCGCTGCTGCTGCACAGGACGCTGCTGCTGTCCGGCGTGCGGCGGGCGCTGCCCAGACTGCTGCGAATGCGGCTGCCCCGGGCGACCCTGTCGGTTGTTATTGTTGTTATTGTTATTGTTGAACTGTGCGGGCCGGTTCTGGTTCTGACCCTGCATGGGTCGCTGCGGTTGCTGTTGCGGCTGTTGTTGCGGGGTAGGAGCAGCAGGAGTAGCAGGAGCAGCAACAGCAGCTGCGGCCTTGGGCTGCTGCGGCGCATCAATCGGCGTCTTGACGGCGACAGGCTCGGGAGCCGGGGTCGCGGCCTTAGCCTGCTGCGAGAGCGCAAAATAATCATCCAGGCTCTTCAAGCTGCCCTTCTGGGTGTAGTGGTCGAACACCAGATTTAATTCGGCGTCCGAGAGCGCCGTCATGTGCTTGCGCTGCTCATCAGGGAAATATTGGTTTAACAGCGCAAGGATATCCTTGTTGGGCACACCCAAATCCTTGGCAACCTCATGTACGCGGTATTTGTCCATCATAAATTAGAATCCTCCTCGTGTAAGTTCTCAGCTTGCGGCATCCAGCAGGCTGAGAACCGCCTGCGGGCGGGTGATCGGGCGCGCTTTGACGCCCTGTGCAATGGCGTGTCACACCGTTTGACGATTCGACGGCCCCTTGCAGCTGTTTGCTCCCCCATGCCTCGTTTAATACCTAATGCTTCAGGTAATCTGTTTTCAAATGCTTTAATTACTTTAATATACAGCGCAAAGCGCGTCGGCTGCGCTGTCAAAGACTTTTTAGGAAACTGCGTTTAATGATATCGGCACCCCAGTGGCGAACGGCGTTATGCCTCGCCGTCCTGTGGGGCCTGCCCGGCGGCGTACAGCCCTGTGGCATGTAATTCGGCGGCGCGCTCGGCCAATCCCTTGTCGGTGATAGCCATAACGGCGACCCGCTTTCCGATGGCGTGG
>DALYYK010000058.1:8556-9884 GCA_031983305.1 Candidatus Fimivivens sp.
AGCTTTATTTTGGCGGCTTTGCGGCAAATGCCCAACACCCCCAGCAGACTACCCCGCACTGTCGACCAGCTCCTTATCCATCGCGTCGTAGACGTCCTCGGGAATCTGACACGAAAAAGCCTTCTCGAGCCTGCGGGCCTTGCGAGCCTTTTGCAGACATTCGCGCGCGGGGCAGATATACGCGCCCCGCCCAGGCTTTCTGCCCGACAGATCGAGCGAGATTTCGCCCTCGGGGCTTTTTACAACCCGCACCAGTTCCTTCTTAGGTTTGTGCTCGCCACAGCCGGCGCACATGCGCAGCGGCAGTTTTTTCTGCTTCATTTCCATCGCACCTCCAAGAAGCACCGTTGGTTTAATTTGCGCATCGCCGACCGGCGGCGCTTTTAGTTTTTAAAATCCTCGGCGACATCCTCGCCGGGGGCATCCTTGGTCTTGGGCTCATCCTCACCGAAGAAGCCGCTCTCAGGGCGTATGTCGATCTTCCAGCCGGTCAGGCGGGCGGCGAGGCGGGCGTTGTGGCCCTTGTTGCCGATGGCCAGTGACAGCTGATGATCCGGCACCGTCACGCGGCAGGTCTTGGTCGCCTCGGGGTCGATCTCGACCGAGAGCACATTGGCTGGAGAAAGCGCCGCGGCGACAAACGCCGCAGGGTCGTCAGAATAACGGATGACATCTATCTTTTCACCGCCGAGCTCGTCGACGATGGTATTCACGCGCGCGCCCTTCGGGCCAATGCAGGCGCCGACGGCGTCGACATTCTCATCGCGTGAGGTGACGGCGACCTTAGAGCGGGTGCCCGCCTCGCGCGAGATAGCCTTGATCTCGACGGTGCCGTCGTAGACCTCGGGAATATTCATCTCAAACAGGCGCTTGACCAGCCCGGGATGAATGCGCGAGATCATGATCTTCGGGCCCTTGTCGCCGTTGACGACGTCCGAGACATAGACCTTGATGCGGTCGCCGTCGCGGTATTCCTCGCCCGGCACCTGTTCGGCCTTGGGCAGCACCGCTTCGCTGCGGCCAATCTCGACCGTCACGCTGCCGCGCTTGGGGTCGGTTCTGATGACGGTGGCGGTGACGATGTCCTTCTGCTTGGATTGATATTCGGCCAAGAGCTGACCGCGCTCGGCCTCTCGGATGCCTTGGCGGATGACATGCTTGGCGCTCATGGCCGCGATGCGGCCAAACTGCTTGGGCTCGAGCGGAATTTCAATGATATCGCCGATCTTGGCGTTGCTTTTGACCCCCTGCGCCGCGCCGACGCCGATCTCGAGCGTAGCGTCTTCCACCTCGGCGACCACCTGTTTGCGCACGGCGACAAAAAAGCG
>DALYYK010000059.1:0-6138 GCA_031983305.1 Candidatus Fimivivens sp.
GCCGAGGGTCGGCTGGCCGAAGTCTCGGTCGGTCAAAAAAATGGTGCCGCGGCTTGTGTGATTATCGCGAGCGGCGGGTACCCGGCGGCCTATGAGAAGGGTTATGCGATTCATGGGCTGGACGAGCGCGGCGGCGCTGTGGGCGTGACGGTTTATCACGCCGGTACGGCGCTGGAAAACGGCGTGTTTAAAAGTAACGGGGGGCGGGTGCTCGGCGTCACCGCGACCGGCGATACGCTGGCGGCGGCGCTGGATCAGGCCTATGCGGCTGCGGCCAATATTGAGTTTGAGGGCAGCTTCTACCGACGCGATATCGGTAAAAAGGTGTTGTAGTCGGTTTTTGAATTATAAACGCGCCCGCTTTAATCAGAGCGGGCGCGTTTATGTGGTCTGCCGAAAAATGTATGGGTCTTGGAACCCTCACCAAACGGGAGCCGCTATTCAGCTTTGTGTTTGGCCTGCCGTTTTAAGAGACAAGACAAATCCCTTCGGCGCATGCTAGGCCGAAGGGATTCTTTGTATTTCGCTTATTGCCGAAAGATATTTTTCCGAATCCTAAACAGGTAGAGCGCCGTGATATTCTGAAGCGCCAGCTCATAAATCGGAAAGCACAGGTTACCCACCGTCAGCAGCAGCCAGCCAAAGCCGCCGGTCAGCTCATCCATCAGGTAATGCAGGCCGAGCAGGTAGATAATGACGAAATATCCCGCTATAATCGACGCGTTAAAAATCATGAGCTTGAGCAGGATGCGCAACAGCCGAAGCTTCATGCGGTCAAGCTTGAACTTCAAAATGGGATAATAACCAAAAAAGGCGATAAACATCAGCGCGGCTTCGCGGTCGGGCACCATGAGCAGCGACAATAGCGCAACAGAGGTATAGGTGACGCCCGCCACCGGTAGCCCCAGCTCGAGCGCGATCGGAATCAGCGCAATACCGGCCAGCGCCGGCGCGGCGTAGGTGGCGAAGGGTATGAGCACCGCCCCGAGCATGATGACGAGACAGAGCGCAGCGCTTAATCCCCCGAGGGCCACCTGTGTGCTGCTTTTTTTATGAGACACAGCGGCTACCCCTCCTTAGAAGCAATAGCAGCGGCAACAGGTGTTGCAAAGACAGTTGGCGCAGATCAGCGTTGAACAGAGGCTGCACGGATCGCATGAGGAATAAGAATAGCCGCCGTTATAACCGTACTGGCGCTGCGCGCTGATCCGCTCGTAGGCGGCGCGGTATTCGTAGTTTTGCGGGTCCATATTAACGGCCCGTTGCAGATAGGTCATGGCATCCTCTAAAAAGCCGCGTGCCAACAACACATTGCCCTTTAAAAAATTCCATTCGGCGTCCCGCGAGGCGGCGGGTGTGCCGTCTAAAAGCTGCTCGGCGTCAAAGATGCGCCCCGCGTTGATCAGGCGACGGATATCCGAAAACTGGCCGCTGCCTTGATGGCTCTGGTAGCCGCTGTAGGTCTGAGATTGCGGCTGGCCATAAAATCCGCCCTGTGCCGAGGCGTTTTTGCGCCGTTCCTGAATAGCGTCGTAGGCGGAATTGATCTCCGACATCTTTTCGGAGGCCAAATCGGCCAGCGGGCTGCCCACGTAATTATCGGGGTGATATTTTTTGGCGAGCGCGCGATAGGCCTGCTTTAGTTCATCATCGGTCGCGGAAGGGGACACGCCCAGCACCTGATATGGATCATTCATAGGTTTCTCCCCTTTCAAGCAAACGCTCCGCCGTCGCGGGCAGGCCGAGAAAGATAATATTATCGAGAATCTCTTTAAAATAGCGGGGCGAGAGCAGCGCGTAAGCGTTCGCTGCCTCGGCCATGGTCAGCCGCAGCATGGCGGCGTGCTCGGATTTGTCGGGCTGCGCTTTAAGCGGATTAAACCGGCTGTGCTTGATGTCGCCCTCAAGATCGTCGATGGCGTCGCACAGATAGATAAATCGGCCCAGCATATATCCCAGACGCTTTAAGATGCGCCGGTCGGTGGGCGCGTCGCTGATCATGCTAAGGATTTCTGAAAGCGCGGTGGCGGTTGGGTCACAGGACATGTCCACTGTGGCGGTGTCGCCCAACGCTTCGACCCGCTGCTGCGCGAGCGTCATTTCGTGCGCGCATTCAGCGGCTGCGGGCTGCGATGCCCAAACCTGCTTTGCGGCGCTTTGCGAAAAGGGCAGCAGCATGTTCCAGCCCAAGGATGCCGGAAAATGGGCATCCATCTTATTATCCACACATTTTTCGTGCAGTAAAAGTATAGCCATTTCGCAAGAAAATTCGACGGCGGCGGAATATTCCAGATGTGGGCGCTTCTTAAGCGGATTGAGTGGGCAGTGCTGCGGCGAGAAGGTCGGCGCGGCGTCGCCCAGTGCCGCATAAAGCATGGCGATAAACGTAAAGTCGTAGCTGAGCGTCATGCGCGCCGCCGGGCCAAAGCGTTTTGAAAGTCCGCGGCACACGCCGCAATAAACCGCTTTATAGGTATCGAGCTCACAGACCTTCAACTGAGGTTCCAGTGGCCTGATATAACCGAACAAAGCGTTTCCCCCAATCAACCCGTCAATTTAACATCCTAATTTTACTGCAAACCCTGATGTATGTCATGAAGAATTTATGAATTTGCCACCGATTCTAAAAGAATTCTTTGTGTTTAAAGGTTGTATATTTTTAAAATTGTGGATGAAATTATCAATATTATAAAACGGCCGCGCCAGAGGCACATGGCCAATTTTATAAAACAGCACGCTGTTTTAAAAAAATACTGTAAATTTTTTTAATTTGGCGCATCGTCGATAGGCGGCGCATTTTAGATTTATTAAAAAAGCACCGCATGCCAATGTTTAAGACATGCGGTGCCTGTATCACGGTTGGTTGGCTGAAGCGATCAGATTTAGCATGGTGAACGCCAGCGCGTCGGCGGTCTTGTAGATTTCCGACAGGTTGCAGACCTTTTTGAGCTCGGCCGGGTTAGGCATAAAGCCGATCTCGCACAGGATGCTCGGGGCATAGCGCATGCGGGTCACGGTGTAATAGCTCCAGTCCGAGAAGCGGTAGTCGCGGGCGTAGACATTCTCAGAGATGCTGCGCGCCGCCGTCTCGGCAAAATCGCGGCTGAACGACTCGTAATAATACGCCTCGACGCCGCTGTGCAGATTCGCGTCCTGCGACTCGGCCACGCTGTTGTGGTGCATAGACATGAAGAAGTCGGGCAGTGTGTTTTGCGCCGTTTCCATGCGGTCGTAGAGCGTCAGCGTCGTGTCGTTGTCTATACGGGTCATTACGACCGTCGCGCCTAACTGCTCCAAGCGCATCTTGAGCATCTGTGCGTCCGCGAGGTTGACATCCCGCTCGTAGGGGCCGGACGCCCCCAGCGTCGAGGGCGCGCCGGTATCGGTTCCGCCGTGTCCCGGGTCGAGCACGACGACGACGCCCGCCATCGGCTTGCCCGGCGTATCTGACAACTTCGGCGCGCGCTTGGCATAAAGCACGGCATCCTTGCCTTGATTTAAAATATCGATGCCCCAGACCTTTTTAGCATCGCGCGGTGTCAGTGTGCAGATTAGCGCGTTGCCGTCGTTCGACCATTGAATTTTTGAGAACAATTCGCTTTCGACAGGCAGCGTACTGAGATTGACCGTCGCGTTGGCCTGATGCATCGTGATGGTGCAGCGGCCGTCCTCCTCATCCGCAAAGGTGTAGGGAACCCCGGCAAGCCCGGCCAGAATAAACCGCTCGGCACGGTCGTCGTGCTGCTCGGTGACGCCGGTCAGCACCGGCGGTATGATAACGCGTTTATCCACTACCTCAACGGTAGCTTTTTTGATATAACCGCCCGATGCAAGCGCGTAATATTCGCCCATCTGGTCGGCGATTTCTTCAATAACGCCGGCCTTGTAGACCGATTTATAGTTGCCCTCGGCAACCGCGCTGTCGGGGAAGACCGAGGCCACGAATTCGGTGACGCGGACATAAGCGGTTGCACCATGCCCCAGCAGGTAGACATTGCCGCCCGAGGTGGCGGTTTCTCCTCCCCCAATGGCGTAGGTGACAGGGCCGAGGTTTTTAACCTCGTTGTCGCCAGCACCCGTCAGCGTTATTTTGCCCGAGAAAACAGCGGGTACATTGGGGGCGGCAACGGCGTTTTGCGTGAGCGTGACGGTGGTGCCGTCCAGCGTAGCCGTCACGGTTTTTCCGGCCGGGGCGACGCAGCTGATTGAAAATTCCACGCCGTTATACGCCAACAGCGAGCTTTTTGGGGCCATGGCCGTGACATTGACGGTCGTCGCCGCCGGGCCACTGCCATCCGGCCGGGTGATGGTGACAGTCTGGCTTTCCGCGCCCTGTTGCAGCGTAAAGGTATTTGCGCCATATTTAAGCGGTACTAAAACCGCAAACAGACCATCGTCGCCGCGTGCCACCGCCTGCCCGTCAAGCGTCAGCGGCTGCGCAGGGTCAGAGGTGCCAGTGATGCAATAGCTCGCCGTGTCGACGGTGATGGCGCTCGTCGGCCGGGTGATTGAGAGGGTCTGCCGCGGCGCGTAGTTCAGTGCAACGGGCTGGTAGGCGTTAGCGGTTGTCGTGGAAGCCAGCAGATCGCCCGCAAAGTCGGTGCGGCTGCGCGCCGCGCCATAATGGGTTACCACCCGCGCGGCAACGCCGCTTTGTACCGCCTCAAATGCCTGGGCCGAAAGCTGCACCGCGGATAGGCTGTCGTTTTTAAGGTCGATCACAGCGGCCAGCTTGTCGCCCGCAGCCTGTTGCCAGTCCGCAAGGCGGCGGGCATAGCCGTTGCCAACGGGGCTTACCTCGGCCTCAATGGTCGGCAGCACGAGATCGCAAAGCGCTATTGCTGACGAAAAATCCTCCTCCAACGCGCCGTCGGGCAGCATCAGGCCAAGCCGGGTGCGGCCGGCAATCGCCTCGCGACAGCCCTGCATCAAGCTGGCGACGGCGCTTTGCAGTCCGTCGGTCGCGTGGGCGTTTTCTAAAATAATGCCGCCAAGCTGGTAGCGCTTGGCCATTGCGCCCAAATCCTTGGCGTTGAGCTGTACCGTCTGGGCGCTGTCAGGGTTCAGCAGATGGCTCTCCCCGATGACCGACGTCAAGGAATTATCCTTTACAGCGGGATGCTTTTTAGCAAGCTGGGACAGGTCAGTGCCCAACGAATAGGGATCTACAACCGCGTAAACGGCCAATCCCTTCTTTTTGGCGGCCTTGGTCATCTCTTTTAACGGGTCAAACAGCGTAAAAGCGCCCTGTTTTTTCAGGAAAAACTGGCTCCTTGGGAAAATAGACGATCTATAAAGCGATTCGCCTTGACTTCTGACCTCGAATAAAATGGCGTTATAGCCCGCCTCCTGCGCATATTGGGCGATCGCGTCGAGCTCCTGCCGCATCGCCTTGGCCGAGAGCTGGGGCTTGGAGGGGAAATCGGCGTTTTGGTACGATTTGACCATCAGACCGTTTAGCGGCGTGGCAGCCGGTTCATCGCTACCGCTCAAACCCGCCCTGTTGCAGGCGGTCAGCGGAATACTGCCGACGATAATCAACGCCGCCAGCAGTGTCATTATCAATTTTTTCAAAATGGCATGCTCCTTATACTTGGGATATTCATACGAATACCCGACATAAACCGCGATATCTTTGCGGTCTTTTACCGTCTGACTGCATTGTCCTTCTTGCGGGCGGCAGCCCGCCTGCGTCGTCCACCTTGCCAAACGGCAAAAATTCGCGCAAATCTATTCGCGCTTCTATCGGATATTCGTATCACAGCTCAAAATCGCTCGGGTCAAATTTGGCGAGCTTTGGCTGCGGCTTTGGAACGCGGCTGAGCGGATCGTAAACAAATTTGCGGCAGGCGTAATCCGGTGTAACGACACCGCGCCGCGCGCACAAAATGGCGGATTGATCCTGCGTAAAGGTGCCGTATTCACAATAGCTGCACGATGGTGTGATATTGTTGCCAAAAAGCTTAGGCCTAAACATTTTGACACCTCCTTATGCTGGGGCGGTCCGACGTGGATATAAAACCGACAAGCGGGCGGTCAACTTTGACTGCGCCCGCACCCGGCAATATCCGCGCGCGGCAAAGCGTCCCTTGACGCCAAACCTGCACGATGCTGCTATAAGGCTATTTTAGCACAAAG
>DALYYK010000059.1:6148-9713 GCA_031983305.1 Candidatus Fimivivens sp.
CACAAAGCGAAGGCTTTCACCAGCATTCAGTGTCGGGATTTTAAAACAGGCGCTTCCAATTTTTTTAGCGATATCAGCAGCATGGCTGCGATGCAGATGGCGCCCAGCAGCCGGTCGGAGGAATAGACCGCCACCGGCGGCGCGTGCCGGGCCAGCGTGGCCACAGCGGTTTTGTCGAAAATTAACAGCAGCCGGAAAACACCGGCATTGAGCAGGCCACCCATCAGGCGTCCCCTCCAAAAACCCTGTGTTGGAATAGAGGCCTGCCGTGCGAGCGCCAACACCTGAAATCCCACCGCGAAACCGCCAAAGCCGACGAAAAACGCCGTGAGCAGCAGGCCGGTTTTCCCGCCGAGCGCGGCGGCGGTGGCGCAGCCGAGCGTCACCTCTAAAATGGCGGCCAGCGGCTTTAATCGGGGGTCAAACGCGTCGAGCAGCGAAAAAACAACCGAAAAGGTTAGCACAAACGCAAAGACGGTCAGCATAGCCGAAGAAGCGCCCGAAACGGCGGCCACAAAGGCGTCGGACAGGGAGTCGAGGCGTTTGGCGGCGGTTTCGCCCATGGCGCGCGGCGCGCGGCGGCAAAGCAGCGCGCAGAGCAAAAGGGATGAGAGCGCCTGTGACAGCAGTAGCAGCCCGCCGATATGGCGCGAGCCCAGCATCGACTGCCCCACGGCCAGTACGAGAAAGGCCGGGCCGGGGTTGACGCAGCAGCGCAGCATTCGCCCTGCGGCGTCACGCGGCAGCAGTCCCTGCTGTGTGAGGGTGGCCAGCGTGTGCGCGCCGGTCGGGTAGCCGCCCAAAAACGAGGCCAGCCAGACATCGCGCAGCGTATCGGGCAGGCGCAGCAGCTTGAATAACGGAGAAAGCAGCTTCGCAGGCCATAACAGTCCACCCGAAAGCGACAAGAACGACACCGCAATCATAAAGGGCAGCAGCGACGGCAACAGCACCTGCGTGCAGAGCCGTAGCCCCTCGGCTATGCCCCGTGCTGCCGCAGGGGCGTTTATAAACAACGCCGCAATCGCGGCAAGGCCCAACAGGGCCGCCAATAGTCGTTTCATTTACAACACCTCGCATCCTACCGCTATTCTATGGCCGCAAACAGGCGCATATCACGGTTTGCCCGCCCATATAGTATTTTGAAGGAATTGACGCGACTCATAGGGATATAACGGCATAGTCTTTGCGGCTTGTTGTTGGTTGAGCTTGTCCTCCTTGCAAGATGGTAGACCATCTGTATCGTTATTCGGATCAAATATCCCCGTAAACTTTAGTGCATTTTCAATCATATTCCATATAAGCTGGAGGTGCAAAGGCTTGAAGCGCAGAACAAAGCTGCAAAAATCAAATAAAAAGGACGAAAAACCGATGAAAACGGCCCTTTCCCGTGTGCTGGAGCTGCCAGAAAGCACGTTGGTGGGTGGGCTGCATATAGAGATGCATTCCAACCACGAGGCGGTGGTTGAAAACTGCCGCGGCGTGCTGGAATATACGCCACAGATCATCCGTCTGATGGCTGGGGGCATGGTGGTCAAATTTTCGGGACGCGGGCTTGCGATCGGCAGCCTGAACCGCAACACCACCGTCGTCTCGGGCACCATCACCGCGGTCGAATTCTTATATTGAGGTGCTGCTATGTTTCTGCTCGTTTTGGTCAGATGGCTGCGCGGCACGGTAACCTTTTTGATTACCGGCGCTTTTCCTGAAAAACTCATCAATCTCTGCCTGCGCAACGGGCTGCCGGTCTGGGGCATTAAACATCTCCCACAGGGCATCGAGGCCAGCACTTATGCCGAGAACTATTACCGCTTGCGACCGATGGCGCGGCAGACCGGCACCAAGGTGCGCATCCAGCAAAAGTCGGGGCTGTGGGTTTACCGCCACCGCTACCGCCGCCGCAAGGGCTTTGTGGCGGGGCTGCTATGCGCCGTGCTGGCGCTGATTGTCGCGTCGCAGTTTGTCTGGCGGGTGGATATCAACGGTTGCGTCATCATTCCTGAGCAGGAGCTGCGCGAGGAGCTCGCGGCGCTGGGCGTCAAGCCCGGAGCGCTCGCGGGTAAAATCGACGCGCGCACGCTGCAACAGCAACTGCGGCTCATCGACGGGCGCATCGCGTGGATCGCCATCAACATCGTCGGCAGCACGGCGCAGATTGAGCTGCGCGAGCTGGACGCGCCGCCCGACCCGATCGACCCGGATGAAATCGTCGGCAACGTTGTGGCGGCCTGCGACGGGCAGATCCGCTATATGGAGGTCTATGAGGGTGAGCCGGTCGTTAAAATTGGCGACACGGTCAGCGCGGGCGACGTCATCGTCAGCGGCATTATGGAGGATCAATATGGCAACCGCCAGTTTAAATATGCCCGCGCCAAGGTGGTGGCACACGCCTATGAAGATCATGACATCCAAGTTCCGCTCAAGCAGCCGATCTGGGTGCCAAACGGCGACCCCAAAACCAAAAGCTTTCTTGAGTGGGGCAACATCCGCATACCAATGTTTTTTCCGTTAAAAATGAAAGAGCAGCCCTATTCCATCTCCTGGCGGCGCGAAACGCTGCTACCTTCTGAAAACCTGTGGGTTTTAAAGCGGATTGAGACGCCGGTGCAGCTTAAAACCGATGAAATAACCGAACGCGAGGCCAAGGAATACGCGATGCGGCAGTTAAACGCCCTGCGTGAGAACACCCCCGAGTCGAAGGTGCTTTCCCGGGAAATTGACGGCCGTTGTGAAAACGGCGTCTACTACCTGACCGAGCGCGCGCTCGTCCAAAAGGATATTGCCAAAGAAGTGGAAATTTTACGACGGTAATAGAAGATTTTTTACAGCTTTTTTATGACAAATATCTAGAAATATGATATACTCTTATCGCGGTTGAACTTATTATTCGGATGCTAGGGTTTCCTTTAAGTTCAACCGCATGCAAGTAAGATGGCGTTATTTATATGAGAGATAAATTAAATGGTTTAAAACGTATAGCTATCGCCCCCAAAGCGGCCGGGTCTAAACGGCTTTGCGTTGGTTGCCTTTTGGGCGCAGTGATATTTTGTCGGCAGGCTTGGCGTTGTCTTTGTAGTCGGCGGCTGATGGCCCGCTCTTCTATGCGTTCTGGCAGGACGCAAAATCTGCTCGCCAATCTATTCAGCCTTTTAGTGGAGGAATAGTACAAAAGCGCGGGATGCAATTTCTGAAAGATGCCGGTCCACGGCGGAATGGATGATGAAATGATAGAACAGTTGATCAATGTCGAACGAATGGAGCACACCCTTGCGCTATTTGGCAGCTTTGACGCCAACGTCAAGCTCATAGAAGAGACTTACGGCGTCAGCATCCTGCTGCGCGGCGCCGATATTAAGGTCGCCGGCGAGGCGGAGCAGGTTTATCTCGCTGTCAAGGTGATTGAGTCGCTGATTTCGCTGATCAACACCGGCGAGGCGCTGACCGAGCAGAACATCCACTACGTCATGTCGCTCGTCGACGAGGGGCAGGAAGAAAAGGTTGTCCAGCTCAGCGACGAGGTTGTGTGCATCACGGCCAAGGGCAGGCCGCTCAAGGCCAAAACGCT
>DALYYK010000060.1:0-9674 GCA_031983305.1 Candidatus Fimivivens sp.
CGGAAAGGGGCTGTCAATGGTGCCGCAGGACCAGCTGCGTCGGCAGATCGCCGACGAGACGGCGCGCTATCTCAATGAGTGCGCGGGCGATCCAGCGGGGCTGCCCGCGCGGCTGCTGCGCAATTTTGAGCGCCTTGGCGAGTGGCTTTTTGATATGGTGCGCCATCTGGCCGAGGAGCTTTTGCAAAGCGAATTTGAGCCGGTTGCCTTCGAGCTTTCAATAGGCGAGGGCAAGGAGGTTACCCCGCCGGTTTTTAAAATCGGCGATAATACCGAAATTCTCATCGAGGGCACCGCCGATCGCGTCGACACGGCGATTATCAACGGCAAAAAATATCTGCGCGTACTCGATTATAAATCCGGCCAGAAGCGTTTTTTGCTTGACGAAGTCTATTACGGGCTGAATTTGCAGATGCTCATCTACCTGTTTTCAATCTGCCAAAATGGTGCGGATGCCTTGCAGGGGGCGTCCCCGGCGGGGGCGCTCTATATCCCGGCGCAGGGGGGCTATCTCTCGGGCGCGCGCCACACCGACCCCTACCAGCTCGAAAAACAGCGGCATAAGCAGTACGCGATGAACGGCCTGCTGCTCTCCGACGAGGATGTGCTGCGCGGTATGGAGCGTGATTTAAACGGGGATTACATTCCCTACGCCGAAGGGGGTAAAAAGACCGACGCGCTCTATTCCGTGCAGGAGTTGGTCCGCCTCTGGCGGCTGGTCGGGCAAAAGATTGAAGGCATGGCCAGCCAATTGTATTCGGGCGATATCGCCGCGCTGCCCTGCTGCCGCGATCATGATATCCCCTGCGATTTCTGCGATTACCGCACGGCCTGCGGCTTTGAACCGGGCGACCCGGTGCGGGAGCTCCTAAAGCTCGACCGCGCCGATATTTTAAACGGGGAGGGAAGCGCCGATGGCGAATAACACCAACTGGACCGACGAGCAGCGCCGCGCCATCGAGGCGCGCGGACACACCGTCTTAGTCTCGGCTGCCGCGGGCAGCGGTAAGACCGCCGTGCTCACCGAGCGGGCGGTGCGCCGCATGCTCGATGCACAAGCGCCGATCGACGCCGACCGCCTGCTTGTTGTCACCTTCACCCGCGCCGCCGCGCAGGAGATGAAGCAGCGCATGCTGCAAAAGCTGACCGAATACATTACCGCGCATCCGCTCGATACGGCGGCGCGACGCCAGCGCCAGCTGTTAGACCGTGCGGTCATCGGCACACTCGACGCGCTGTGCCTCAATCTTCTGCGCGAAAACTGGCAGCTGCTCGGACTCCCGGCGGCGTTTCGCGTCGGAGACGCGCAGGAGCTTGACGCCATGCGCGAGCAGGCGGTGGACGCCGCGCTCGAAGCCGCCTATTCCGACCGCGGTGACGCGGCGTTTAGCGACTTGACCGAGCTGCTCTCGCAAAAGCGAGGAGATCAGAGCCTCGCGGGAACCGTGCTGCGGGTGCTCGACTTTGCGCGCACCCACCCGTTTTATACTGATTGGCTGGATGAGAAGCTTAAAGCCTATGAAAGCGGCGAGAATCCCGCCCAAAGCGTATGGGGGGATATCCTGCTGCAATACGCGGCTGAGTCGGCGGGCCAGTGCCTGCGCGATATACACGCGGCGCTTGAGGAGCTGCGTCAGGAGGCCGATTTTGCCAACTACCTTCCGGCGTTCGAGGGGGATGCGCTGTTTTTTACGGCCCTTTGCCCTGCGTTGGAGCGCGGCGACTGGGACGATGCCGCCACACTGCTGCGCGGCTTTAAAGCCGTGCCTCTTAAAGCGGCCAAACGCGACGCTGATCCTGAGCGCAAGGCGCATTTTCAACGGCTGCGCGCCCGCCACAAAGATATGGTTGAGACGCTACACGATAAAGCGCTTTCGGCCAGCCTTTTGGAATTTTCGGAGGATATTGCTGACCTTTTGCCCAAGCTGCGCCGCTTGTTCGCGCTGGTTAAGGACACCGACAGCCGCCTGCTCGAACAAAAGCGCGCGTCGGGCATCTTTGACTTCTCCGACCTCGCGCAGTTTGCGGCCGCGCTGCTCATGACGCGCGACGCGCAGGGGCAACTGCGCAAAACGCCGCTGGCCGAAGCGATCGGCACGCGCTTTGACGAGATTATGGTCGACGAATATCAGGACGTCAACGCCGTACAGGACATGATTGTGACGGCGCTTTCAAACGGCAAAAATCTCTTTATGGTCGGCGACGTCAAGCAGAGCATCTATCGCTTCCGTCAGGCGCAGCCCGATATTTTTCTGCGCCGCAGCGCCGAATATGCCTCAAACACCGAGCCGGGAACCCCCGAGCTGATCACGCTGAGCGGCAACTTTCGCAGCCGCGGCGAGATTACCCACGCGGTCAACCGCATCTTTGAGCCGTTGTTTTCAAAGCGTATCGGCGAGCTTTTTTACGACGCGGGACATCAGCTCAACGCGCTGGCGGCTTACCCGCCAATCGATGGCGCGGGCGTGCAATTCCATATGCTCGAGCAGGGGGATCTTAACGCGGGCGACGCCGCCGAGGCCGAGGCGCGGTATGTGGCGCGCGAAATTACACGCCTGATAGCAAGCCGCGCGTTGGTGACCGACAAGGGAGTTCTAAGAGAAATTCGCGCGGGAGATATCGCGATTTTGCTGCGCTCGCCCAAGTCGCAGGCCGATATTTACCGCCGCGCGCTTGAAGAGGCGGGCGTCGAGGCGTTTGCCCAGCTTGAAAGCGGCTTTTTAGAAAGTTTCGAGATCACGGCGGCGCTCAATCTGCTGCGTGCGCTTGATAACCCGACGCTGGATATTGAACTCATCGGCGCGATGCTGTCTCCGATCTTCGGCTTTGACGATGACGCGCTCGCTAAAATCCGTCTGCGGTCGCCCGAAGGGCATTTTTATCCCGCCGTCAAAAAAGTGGCAGAAATCGACGCCACTTGCCGTGCGTTTTTAGAGACGTTTGAGCACCTGCGTCGGCGGGCTTTAACGGCAAGCGCCGCACAGTTGATCACCGAGGCGGTTGAAATCACCGGCTTTGACCTGTTCTGCCGCGCCATGCAGGGGGGCGCACAGCGGTTTGCAAATCTTTTGTTGCTTTCGCAGTACGCCGAGCAGTACCACCAGAACGGCCACCGGGGCCTCTCAGCCTTTTTGCGCATGATAGACCGTGCAATGCAAAGCGGCGACCTCGCCCCAGCCTATGTGGGCGAGCAGCAGAACGCCGTCTTCATTACGAGTATCCACAAATCCAAGGGGCTTGAGTGGCCGGTCGTGTTTCTGTGCCAGTCGGGGCGAGATCACAGCTTTTACCGCAACGATTTAATCCGCCCGACGCTGCTGCACTCCGAGCTGGGCTTTGCCTGCGTACGGCGCGACGCCGAGCGCCGACAGCAGTTTGTTTCGGTACCGCTCGGAGCGGTACGCATCGAAAGCGAGCGCGCCATGCTCTCGGAGGAGCTACGCATTCTCTACGTCGCGGCCACCCGCGCCCGGGAGCGGTTAATCATTACCGCCGCGATGAAAAAAGCGCTCGAAACGGCCGAGGCGCTCTCGCCCGACGGCAGTGTGCCCTCTCCGGCGCAGGTGCGCGCCTGCAAAAATTACGCCGAATGGCTGTTGCTGGCGCTGGGCCGCTATGGCGACGCGGCGCAGGCGCTGCGTTTGGGACAGCCGTTGGCGCAAATCGCGCTGCATTTTGACTTTTTACAGCCGTTTGACTTATCACTCGGTTTAATAACGCCATCGTGCTTGCGTGCGGTTGAACTTAAAGAAAGCCCCAGCATCCGAATAATAAGTTCAACCGCGATAGGGGGACAGCCTGAGGCCGCGTCGCCGCCCACCGGGCAGGAGGCCCAACAAAGCCTATTTAGCCCCGCCGCCGCACCGCTGCCCCCCGCCGACGATGCGCTGACCGACGCGCTATCGCGGCGGCTGGCGTTTGAATATCCGTTTGCGAAAGCAGTTAAAACGCCTGCCAAGCTGGCCGTCTCGCAGCTAACCCATCCTGCGCATGACGCCTTTCGCTTTGCGAAAAAGCCCGCCTTCGCGCTGGAATCGGCCGCCTCGGGCAGCGAGCGGGGCACGGCGGTGCACACCTTTATGCAGTATTGCGACTACGCGGCGGCAAAGCTAAACGCCGCCGCCGAGCTGGCGCGGCTTAAAAACGCGGGCATTCTGACCGCGCGGCAGACCGAATTGGTGGCGCTGGACAAAATAGAGCAGTTTTTTGAAAGCGATCTGGCGCAGCGCATTTTTGCGGCCAAAAAGATTTTACGGGAGTTCGCTTTCATGGTCAGCGCCGCTGCCTGCGCTTCGACTCGGGACCTCGCCGCCGAAAACGGCGAAGCGCCGATGCTACAGGGCATCGCCGACTGTATTTTGCTTGAAGCGGACCACGCGGTGGTCATCGACTACAAAACCGACCGCGTCGGAGACGTCCAGACGCTGCGCGCGCGCTACGCCGCGCAATTGGGCCTCTACCGTGAGATGCTTGCCTCGGTGCTGCCGGTGCCGGTCACCGAATGCGTTATCTGGTCGTTCGCGCTCGGTTGCGAGATCGACGTTGGGCAATTTTGCGCGGCTTTTTAAAGAATCCCCATTTTGCTGCTCGGGGAATCTACGCTCGGCTTTTTCGCCGCCGTGCGCGGCATTAAAAGCGCGCCATATGCGGCTGCGCATAAATCTTTGCTTATAAAAATTTATTTTAAAAGCGCGTCGTCGGCAAAATTCTTTTAAAAACAGTTGACTTATATAGCCCGAGCTGCTATTATATATCGGTACAACAAAGCGGAACATCAAATGTTCTCACCTGTGCGCCTGATGCGCACACGGTCAATAGCAGTGCGGCACAGCTTTAGAGCTGTTCTTGTTGTCTTTGATTGGGTGTGGAACAAAACGTTTCGCACCCACTTTTTATTAGGTAATGGAGGTGCTTGAACATTAGCGTTAAGGAACTACTCATAAACGAGGATATCAAGGATAAAGAAGTCAGGGTGATCGGCGCAGATGGGGAGCAGTTGGGCATCATGGATCTCCGTGAGGCGCAGCGGCTGTCTATCGAGCAAAATCTTGATCTGGTTAAGATTGCCTCACAGGCCACGCCGCCGGTTTGCCGCATTATGGACTACGGCAAATATCGGTTTGAGCAGGCCAAAAGAGATAAGGAAGCCCGTAAAAACCAAAAGATTATTGAAACAAAAGAAATCCGCCTTTCGCTTAACATCGACATCGGCGATTTCAATACAAAGGTTAAACAGGCGGCCAAGTTCCTTGCCGAGGGTAACAAGCTGAAGGTTTCGATCCGCTTTCGCGGCCGAGAAATGGCACATCCCGAAATCGGGCTTGGGGTCATGGATCGGTTTGCAAAGGCGATTTCGGACTGCGGTAATATAGAAAAGGCCGCCAAGTTTGAGGGCCGCCACATGCTGATGTTTGTCGCCTCAAAACAACCTGCGAAGTAAAATTATTTGGGAGGAAATATAAGATGCCGAAGATCAAGACCCATTCGGGCGCCAAAAAGCGCTTCAAGCTGACCAAAACCGGAAAGGTTAAGCGCGCCTGTGCGTTCAAGCGCCACATCCTGACCAAGAAGGATACCAAGCGTACCCGCAGACTGCGCCAGGGCGCCATGACCGACGCGACCAACGTCAAGGCCATCAAGCTCCTGATTCCTTATAAGTAAACCATTACAATAATAACAACCCAACGGAGGTATAAAATATGGCTCGTGTTAAGGGCGCTATGATGACCAGAAAGCGCAGAAAAAAGGTATTAAAGCTTGCCAAGGGCTATTTTGGCGGCAAGAGCAGGCTGTTTAAAACCGCAAAACAGGCGGTTATGAAATCTGGCGTGTACGCCTATGTCGGCAGAAAGCAGAAGAAGAGAAACTTCCGCCAGCTGTGGATTACCCGTATCTCGGCCGCTTGCCGCATGAACAATATGAACTATTCCACCTTCATGGACGGACTGAAGAAGGCCGGTGTCGAGCTCAACCGCAAGATGCTTTCTGAGATTGCCATCGCCGATCCCGCGGCGTTCACCTCGCTTGTCGAAAAGGCAAAGGCAGCCCGTTAATCAGAACCCCCAAACGTCCGGCTGATGATCAGACCGGACGTTTGTGCTAGGGTCGAACTGGAAAAAATGACCGTGCGTCCGTATGGCAAATGCCTTAAAGCAGGCTTGGGCGCGATCAATGTTCCAGCGGTGCGCCCTTTATCCTGGCATGAGACGCGCCGCCCCCTGCGTGGCGTGCGCGGCTCGAAATTGGAGGCTCCATGCTCGAAATTACCTCAAAAGATAACCTTAAAATCAAGGAATTCAGAAAGCTTTGCACCAGCCGAAAGCACCGTTTGCAGTCGCAGCGGTTCGCATTGGAGGGGGCAAGGCTTGTGTGCGATGCACTAAAAAGCGACGCCGAGCTGCTGACACTTCTCGTCACCGACAGCGGCATGCGGCGCTTAGGCGAGGACTTTGACCGGCTGGCGATAAAAGCGCGCGAGACGCTGCTGATCTCCGACCCGCTGGCTGAAGCAATGGCTGAAACCGAATCGCCTCAGGGCGTGTTTGCCATCTGCGCGGGCCGGCTGTTTTTGCCGGGCCTACCAAAAGCCGCCCCGAATGGCGCACTGTTGCTCTGCGCGCTTCAGGACCCGGGCAACGTCGGGACGATTCTGCGCTCTGCCGACGCGTTCGGGTTGTCGTGTGTTATTATGACCGCCGACTGCCCCGACCCCGCGGCGCCCAAGGTGTTGCGGGCCTCAATGGGCGCCGCGCTGCGTCTGCCGGTCTATTGCGCCGACGACGCTGCGACCACCGTCGATGCGCTGCGCCAGAACGGCATTGCGGTGTACGCCGCCGCACTGGATGACGAGAGCCTGCCGGTCGATGCCGTCTCGCTGGAGAATGCCGCTGTCGCCATCGGCAACGAGGGGGCGGGGCTGCCACAGTCGGTGCAGGAGTCCTGTACCGGTCGCGTGATATTGCCGATAGATACGCACAGCGAATCGCTCAACGCCGCGATGGCGGCCACCGTTTTTGCGTGGGAGCTGTCTCGCTGCGCGCGCCGTACGAAAGGAGCGATCAGCCGATGACCTATGCGCATCACGCGCGGAAATGGCTGTGGATGCAGCAGGTTTTTGGCGTGGGAACCACCCGCGCGCATGAGGTGTTGACCCGCTACGGCCCGGTACAGGAGCTGCTGTCCCTTTCAAAATCGCGCGTTGCTTCCGATCATTTTTTTACCGATGCCGAAAAATCCGCGCTGCTGTCGCCGTCCTTTATCGAGGCGGAGCGGATCTTATCAGCCACCGAGGCATTCGGGGCAGCCGTGCTGACCCCCGACTCCCCCGAATACCCCGAGGGATTTCGGCATATTCATTCGATGCCGTTGATTTTATACGCGCTCGGCGATCTTTCGCTGCTGCGCGGGCATTATCTGATTTCTATGGTCGGAACCCGCGCGCCCGATGAATACGGCATAGCCGCCGCGAAAAAACTAAGCGCAGATATCGCGTCGCTCGGCGGCGTGGTGGTCAGCGGCATGGCGCACGGCATCGATGCCGCCTGCCACCGCGCGGCGCTTGAGGTGGGTGGCAAAACCGTCGCATTTATCGCGGCGGGACTCGATATCGATTATCCTAAACGCAACCGCGCGCTGCGCGGTCTTGTCGAACAGCCTCAAAACGGGCTGGTGCTCACCGAATATCCGCTCGGAACACCGCCCTTTGCCGCGCATTTTCCGCTGAGAAACCGCCTGATCTCGGGCGCGTCGGCGGCAACTATTATTGTGCAAAGCAAGCGCAAAAGCGGTACGATGCTCACGGCAGGGCACGCGCTGACGCAAAACCGCGACCTTTTCGCGGTGCCGGGCAGCATTTTTTCACCGCTGTCCGAAGGGGGCAATTATTTGCTTTCGCAGGGGGCTGAGCCGGCGCTTTGCGCCGCCGATATTCTGCTGCGCTATGTGCCGATATACGGCTATCCGCTGACCCCGCCGCCCGCGCGGCAAACCTCGCTGTTTTCAGATAGCGTGCCGCAGCCCAAGCTCCCCAAAGCATCTCGCTGCACTGAGAAAAAGGACGAGGCCAAGCAGTCTGAGCTGCCCGATTATCTAACCGCGCAGCAGCTTGCGGTGATGAACGGCCTGCAAAACGGTCCGGCGGCGATCGAAACGCTCTGCGAGGCGACGAATCTTGCGGCAGGGGCACTTTTGACGCTGCTCACCGGCTTAGAGCTATTCGGGCTCATCAAAATGATGCCGGGACGAATGGTGGCGCGCTGCATACTATAGATTAAAATTCTTTGAAAGACGAAATAGGTGAACGAATATATGTCTAATCTGGTCATCGTCGAGTCGCCTGCCAAGGCTAAAACGATTCAAAAATATCTGGGCAAGGACTATTCGGTCATTGCCTCGATGGGGCATGTCCGCGACCTGCCCAAATCGAAGCTTGGCGTCGACGTCGAAAACGGTTTTATGCCGCAATATCAGGAGATAAAGGGCAAGGAGGCGCTCGTGTCGGAGCTAAAAACCGCCGCGAAAAAGGCCGACGCCGTTTATCTTGCAACCGACCCCGATCGCGAGGGAGAGGCGATTTCGTGGCATCTCGCGCAGATGCTCGGGCTGCCGCTCGATGAAAAAAACCGCGTCACCTTTAACGAGATCACCAAAACCGGAATCAAAAGCGGCATGGCCGCCCCGCGCGAGATCAATCAGAGCCTTGTCGACGCGCAGCAGGCGCGCCGTATCTTAGACCGCATCGTCGGCTATAAGCTATCGCCGTTTTTATGGAAGAAGGTGCGCCGGGGTCTGTCGGCAGGCCGTGTGCAGTCGGTGGCGGTGCGCCTGATCGTCGACCGCGAGGAGCAGGTGCGCGCCTTTGTCGCCGAGGAATATTGGACGGTCGACGCCAAGCTCTCGGCCCATTCGGCCAAAAAGGGCTTTGACGTCCGGCTGGCGCTCAAAAACGGCGAGAAGATCGAGCTGCATAACGAGGATGAAGCCAATGTCGTGCTCACCGACATCAACGGTGCTCAGTGGCAGGTCACGAACGTTAAAAAGAGCGTGCGCCGCCGCCTGCCAGCCCCCCCGTTTATCACCTCGACCTTACAGCAGGAGGCTTCGCGCAAGCTGGGCTTTCAGGCGCGTCGCACCATGAAGGTCGCGCAGGAGCTGTACGAGGGCATCGAGCTCGAGGGCCACGGCGCGGTCGGTCTGATCACCTACATGAGAACCGACTCGCTGCGCATCTCCGAAGAGGCGCAGCAGGCCGCCGAAGATTATATTAAATCCCACTATTCCAAGGACTATCTGCCCGCGACCCGCCGCGTTTATAAGAGCAAAAATAACGCGCAGGATGCGCACGAGGCCATCCGCCCCTCAATGCCCGAGATCACGCCCGAGGAGGCGAAAAAGAGCCTTTCCGCCGAGCAGTATAAGATTTATAAGCTGATCTGGGAGCGGTTTATCGCCAGCCAGATGGCCAATGCGATGCTCGATACGATGTCGGTTGACATCGCCGCGGGCGTCTACACCTTCAAGGCGTCGGGCTATGCGGTCAAATTCGACGGCTTCACCGTGCTGTACGAGGAGAGCCGCGACGAAGCGGACGAAAAATCCACCGCGCTGCCGCCGCTGGCTGAGGGGGACCTGCTCAACATGCAAAAGGTCGAGGCGAACCAGCACTTCACCCAGCC
>DALYYK010000061.1:0-9575 GCA_031983305.1 Candidatus Fimivivens sp.
GATATACCTTTCTTTCAAAATGGGAAGATACCTTTATTGCCCGTGCCTTTAACGGGGCCGGATACCACGCCTTTGTGCTGCATTACAGCGTTGAAAATCCGCCGCTCGGGTGGCGGCCGCTGCGGCAGCTCGGCTGGGCGGTTTCGGCGGTGCGCGGCGGAAAGACTCCCGGGATACCCGGTATACAAAAGGTGGCGGTCTGCGGTTTTTCGGCCGGCGGGCATCTTGCCGCCAGTCTGGGCGTACAGTGGCATAATCCGGCACTGTTCGAGCAGGATACCGATCTGCTTTTGCAAAAGCCGGACGCGCTGATTTTAAGTTACCCGGTCATTTCAGGCGGAGAATATGCCCACAGGGGCAGCTTCACCCAGCTTGCCGGTACCGACAGCGCCGCGTGGGTCTACTTTTCGCTTGAGAAGCTGGTCAATCCCCAAAGCGTCCCCGCCTTTTTGTGGCACACCGTCCCCGACGAGCGTGTGCCGATGCAAAATAGCCTGCTGTTTTTCGAGCAGCTTCTGCAATATGGCATCGCGGCGGAGCTGCATCTCTATCCGTTTGGCACCCACGGCATGTCGCTGGCCACGCCCGAGGTGGCCCGCCCTGCTGAAAACCGGTTGGCTGACCCGCATGTGGCCACTTGGATGCCGTTGGCACAGCAATGGCTGGCGGATATCTTTTCTGGCCGGGCAGAGGCTTGACACCGGGTGCATTGTCGGAGATCGGCAGGGCAGCGGTGCATTGCAGCCGCTGCAACACCTTGTGGATCGTTGTGCCAAAGCGCACTCAAAGCAATAAAAACCCGCCGGTTGTTCACCGGCGGGTTTTAAAAAGCGTTTAATATTTTTCAGAAAAGTCCGCGTCGTGCGCGTAGACCGCAGCAGCGCCGGTATCGTCAAACTTGAGCTGCCCGATCAGCTCCTTGAGCATCTGCGCCTGGCTTGACATCTCTTCGCTGACGGCGGCGCTTTCTTCGGCGGTGGCGCTGTTCATCTGAATGACGTCCGACACCTGCGACAGGCTGACGCTGACCTGCTGAATCGACTGCTCCTGCTCAATCGAGGCGTCGGCAATATGCTGAATGACCTCGGAGGATTTTTCAGCGCCCTCAATAATGTTGTTTAGCGCGTTGGCCGTTTCTGAGACGATCTTTGAGCCGTTCTGAATCGCTTCCATCGAGTTTGCAATCAGCACCGAGGTGCTCTTGGCACTTTCGGCCGATTTGCCCGCGAGGCTGCGCACCTCGTCGGCCACGACGGCAAAACCCTTGCCCGCTTCTCCGGCGCGGGCCGCCTCAACTGCCGCGTTTAACGCGAGAATATTGGTCTGGAACGCAATATCGTCAATATTCTTAATGATCTTGCCAATCTCGCTTGAGGCGTTGCCGATCTTCTCCATTGCCTCGACCATTTTTTGCATCTGCTGCTGCCCCTGAGCTGAAGCGGCGCTCGAATCGGCGGCGATTTGCTTGGCCTGCTCGGCGTCCTTAGCAGTCTGCTGAATATTTGCGGTGATATCGTTGACAAAGTCGGAGAGTTCATGGATTGAGGCGGCCTGCTCGGTCGCGCCCTGTGCCAGTGCCTGAGAGCCGTCCGCTACCTGAACCGAACCGCGCGCAACCTCTTCAGAGGCGGCGTTGATCTGTGACAGAATCTGTGAGATGCTGGCTGAGAATTTCTCCACCGAGTCGCTGATGCCCGCAAGATCGCCGGTATAACGGGTATTGGTGCTTAGAATAAAGCTGCCGTCTGAAAAACTTTTCATGGTCTGGTCGATATCGCGGATGATGCCGCTTAAATTATCAACCGTCTGGCGGGTCGCCAGCGACAGCGTTTCAAATTCGTCTCCCGAGGTAATCTCCGGCACGGGGGTGTACAGATCGCCCTGACTGAGCAGCGTCAAACGTTGGGTGATGCTGTTGAGATGCCGCGTCATTTTGTTGGCCGCAAAAATGACGCTGATCGCGCCCAACACGCACATCGCCACGCCGCTGGCGATGATGCGTCCCACCGAGAATTGCTTGTCGGTTCGGTGCGCGCCGATGGTTGCTTCAATGTCGTCGTAGTAGTTGCCGGTGCTGATATACCAGCCATAAGGCTCAAATTTAGCGGTGAAGGCGCGCTTTCTAAACGTTCCATCCTGCCCCGGCTTGGTAAAATAATAGTCGCTGAAGCCGCCGCTCGGTTGGTCGCCGGCTTTGATTAAGTTTTGGATATAATAATTACCGGCGAGATCTTGATTGTCGTAGCGCTTTTGACCTTCGTACTCGGGGTTCATATGGATAGCGCAGGTGCCGTCCGCGAGGTCGGCCCAAAAATAGCCGTCGCCATCGGCGCCGTAGCGGGTGTCGCGCACTATTTTTTCGGCGGTTGCCATCTCCTGCGTCTGGGTAATTTCGCCGTTGAGATAGCGCTGGTGGTTAACGGTCAGAACACCGATCAGGTTTTGTGTGCCTGTTTGGATGATGCTATCAAATTTCTGCTCTTCGGCTGCAATCGCGGTGTTATGCACCACCGACAGTTCATAAAATGAGATCGCGCACTCCAATAACACTGTGACCAAAATCAAAGCACCGAAGAAATTAACCAGTTTTGTCCGAATTGTCTGCTGACGCTTTTTTGCACTTGACATCTGTCATACCCCTTTGTCCCAATTTTTGAGCGAATAAGAAACCGACCCCCATAATGCTATGAACAGGCCGGAGATCAACAATCGTCCATTTTTGTAAGAATTGCGCTAAAAAATGGTTTCTGTCTATTTTTATCACAGTTACAGTCTAGCATTTTTGTGTAAAATTAGCAATCAATTCTATAAAAATAATATTGTTTTTCAATTTATGCCAAAATATAATCTGGATATTAAATATAAATTGTCAAAAATTGCGCTTGGCATTGTGATCGTTTAATGCTGTCGGATGACGGTAAAGTATGATAAATTCTTTGAAAGTGCAGATAACTAAATAGGGGGTGATGCGCCATTGACACACTTAAAATTTTTAATGCGCTCGACCTGTTATTAAAAAATGATCACGTGCCCGCAGTCTCGATAGATGTAATGACTCATCAGGCGGCGTTTTTGCAATCGCCGTTTTCGGTGTTAACCCGACAGCGGACAACGCCGCAGTCGCCGGTGCATCATCCTGAGGGGCATGTCTGGAATCACACGCTGCTGGTGGTGGACCGGGCCGCGGCACACAAGGGCTTCAGCGCTAATCCACGCGCGTTTATGTGGGCGGCGCTGCTGCACGACATCGGCAAACCGGATACGACCCGCACACGCCGTGGCCGCATAACAGCGTATGACCACGACCGCGTGGGGGCCGAGCTAGCCCGCGCGCTGCTGCGGCAGGTGACCGACGAGGCCGATTTTGCAGAGGCCGTCGTGCAGCTTGTGCGCTACCATATGCAGCCGCTTTATGTTGTAAAGGGACTGCCCTTTCAGGATATTGCGGGCATGCGGGCACAAACCAGTATTACGGAGGTGGCGCTGTTGAGCTACTGCGACCGCTTGGGGCGCGGCGGCGCCGACCGCCACGCCGAAGCAGAGGCAATTCGCACTTTTTTAGAAAAATGTAACGAAAGGAACGATCTTGAATGGCTAAAGCAGGTATGAAAAGACCCGACCCTAAGGAACCGCATGGAACCGAGAGCAACGAGAAGCAGCATTTTCCTAAAAATGAGGTTGCGCCGGTACCCGAGTTACAGGGCAAGGCTAAAACCGGCAAAAAAAAAGCGGGGGATATTCCCCCGGCCGGAACCCGTTGGTAGACAAGATAAAAACTTTGAAAACAAGGCCGCCGGATGCGATGTCCGGTGGCCTTGTTTTCCGTAAATTTTTTTAAGTCGGATAAAAATTAATGATCGCGGCCCGTAGCATTTCATCGCCGCGGGCGGTGTAGATATGGCGGCCCGACGCCACAAAGCCGATTGCGTCATCCTGCCGCAGGGTGTGGGTGAGACCGTTTGCGGTCAACTCGAGACAGCCCGCAAAGACCATGATAAATTCCTGCGCCTTTTCGGGGTGGCCGATCGATTCATAGCGGTGGCCGGGGTCCATCTCGAGCTGAAAAAGCTCAAAGTTGCGGTCGGGCGCGTTGGTATAATAACAAAAAATACGATAATGCGCGTCGTCGCCGTGCTGGACGGCGAGATCGGCCTTTCTGAGCACCTCGGCCTGTGCCTGGTGCTCGAGCAGCGCGGTGTAGGGAACCTTGAGGCCGTTGGCGATTTTCCAGATCGTGTTGATGGTTGGGCTGGACTCTCCCTTTTCGATTTGAGAAAGCATCACCTTGCTGACGCCGCATAACGCCGACAGCGCGCCGAGGCTCAGATTGCGTTCGGTACGCAACCTGCGCAGATTTTCGGCCATAATTTTGTTCACTTCCATGCGGTGCTCCTTCAAAAACAATTGACAAAGATAATAAACGATTGTAAATTATATAGTACAATCATATCGTTATCATACCGCACAGGCAAAAGGAGCGCAAGGACAAAATGAAAGAAGTGGACTGTAATGTGAATAACGCGGCCCTGACGGAGCGACAGGGGGCCTTTAAAGAGGCGCTGACGGCAGCTTTTCCGTACACCATACCGGTGCTGACCGGGTTTCTGGTGCTGGGCATGGCCTACGGCATGCTGATGCAGACCAAGGGCTACGGCGTGGTCTGGTCGGTGCTCATGAGCGCCATCGCCT
Source organism: Candidatus Fimivivens sp. (assembly GCA_031983305.1). Lineage (GTDB taxonomy): Bacteria > Bacillota > Clostridia > Oscillospirales > Ruminococcaceae > Yanshouia. The sequence continues at coordinate 4,690 of DALYYK010000061.1, forward strand.
TCTGCGGCAGCATGCAGTTTGTCGCCATTACGCTGCTGACGGTGGCGTTTGATCCGGTTCAGGCGTTCTTACTCAGTCTGATGGTCAATGCGCGGCATCTGTTTTACGGCATCTCACTGCTTGAAAAATACAAGGGGCTCGGCGCCGTGCGCCCGGTGCTCATTTTTATGCTCTGTGACGAGACCTTTTCGATTTCGTCTGGCGTCACGCCGCCGGCGGGTGTTAGCCGCAAATATTTTTATCTCTCCATTTCGGTGCTCGATTATCTTTATTGGATTTTAGGAACTTTTTTAGGCAGCGTGGCGGGCAAACTACTCACCTTTGATACCACCGGGCTGGATTTTGTACTGACAGCGCTGTTTGTGGTCCTGTTTATCGAGCAGGTCAAAAGGCGTGAGAACCGTCTGCCCGGGCTTATCGGGCTGGCGAGCACGGCGGTTTGCCTTGGCGTTTTCGGCGCGGGGGGGTTCGTGATCCCCGCTATGCTGCTCATACTCGCGATTTTGCTGCTGGGGAGGAATAAGCTATGCCGCTGACGCCGTTACAGACCTTTGCGATGATCCTCGCGGTGGCGATTGGCACAATGGTCACTCGCTTTACACCGTTTTTGCTGTTCCCCGAAACGCGCGAGCAACCCAAGACGGTGGTCTATCTGGGGCGGGCGCTGCCCCCGGCCATGATGGGGCTGCTGGTGGTCTATTGCCTCAAGGGTGTCTCGCTGGTCAGCGCGCCGCACGGACTGCCTGAGCTGGTCGCCATTTTAGTGACGGCGGCTCTGCACCGCTGGCGGGGCAACGCACTGCTGAGCATCTGCCTTGGTACCGTAGTGTACATGTTTTTGGTGCAAAAGGTATTCTGACCGCAATAACCAAAGGCCCTGCGGCTTATCGTCGCAGGGCCTTTGCTTTTAAATGATCCGATTCTACAAAAATTATCCGATCCGCCCATGGCTACCGTGGCACTTTGGGGTATTCTGTGGTACAATAGGAGCATAGCGTTACCGATGTGCTACGTAGCGCTTTTGGCTGTAGATTGGGCATAATCCATGAGCCCCAGATTTAAATCGACCGGGCCCGGAATGCCGTCAATCGTGCCGCGAGACGTATATTGCCACATCGAAAAGGCGTAGGGGAAAAACGGCTGTTTAAAATACTGAGCGAACCATTTATCGTAGGCCTCAAGCCGCGCAAGGTCAAGGTGCATAATCATCCATCGGATGTTGCCGTACACCATCGGCGTGTAGCCCGCAGCCTTGATTTTCTCGCAAAAGGCGATGGTAATATCAGTGCGCCCGGCCTGTGTCAGCGCGTTGGTACGTGCATCGGCGTCGTCAACCTCCTCCATGTCGAAAACCACGGGGTAGGCGATGTCGTAGCCTGTGAGCTTTTTAAGGACGAACGCGGCCTCCTCCTCGGCTTCCTCGATGGTGACGGCCTGAGAATAAAAGTAGGCCCCGACCGGAATGCCCGCCGCAATGGCCCCTGACATGTTGGTCTCATAACGGTCGTCCAGCCGGATGCTGCCGGTGCCGTAGCCCCGGTAGCCCACCCGGATCATCGCGTAATCGACGCCTGCGGCCTTAACCTTTTTCCAGTTGATGACGCCCTGATAGCTCGAGACGTCGATGCCCAGCAGCGAGCTATCCTCGCCGCCCGGCGCGTAGGTGCGGATGCCGTTTTCCTGCGCGACGATATGCGCGGCGTCAAAGTCGCTTTTTTTCAGCGCGTTATTGATCGGCACGGTTTTAAGCTTGTTTTGATCCCACAGCACAATTCTGTCGGTGAAAAACCGCTGCAAGAACTCGATCGAGATGCCGTCGCGCTCGGCAAAATCAAGCATGACCGAGACGGGTATGACCGGCTCTGAGAACTCCTCGGTTGCGGGGGCGTCGGCGGGAATAGCGGTCGTCGAGAGGGCGTCCTGTAAGGCCGCGCCGGTGCGCAGCAGCAGTGCTGCCGTGGCGGCGTTGGTCATGATGAGCAGGCCGATCACGAGTGCCGTGAGCACCCTCGCGGCTGAGCCGCTGCTTCTTTTTCTTCTGCTTTCGGTTATGTAAGGCATGGCGTCCTCCAGATTGACATTTGCCGTGGGGCGATCCTTGGCTTTAAGTATAACATGCCGCATGTTTTATGGCGTGTGGGGTGGCTATTTTTTAGCTAAATTCGCGCATTGCCCTCTCACGGGGCCCCAACTCGAATAACTATAACATATTGTGCGCTGTTGCGGCAACGCTGCGCACAGACGCATACAAAACAAAAATATGGCAAGGCGCCTTAAAATAGAAGGGTGTATCAAAATATATCGCGGGGCGCTTTGCGGCATGGCACCGCACAGGAGGTTTAAATCAATGGGAATTTTGCTCAAGGGAGCTGAAACGGCGGCGGCGCTGACCGGGCAGGCGAAGGAACGGGCGCTGCGGCTGCACCATCGGGGTGTGGAACCCGCGCTGGCGATTGTGCGTGTGGGCGAGCGGGAGGATGATCTGGCCTATGAGCGCGGCGCGGCCAAGCGGTGCGCGCAGGCCGGTGTGACGGTACAGACCTTTGCTTTGGCACAGGATGCAACGCAGCAAGAGCTGCTGGCGCTGATCGATCGGCTCAACGCCGACGCCGCCGTGCACGGTGTGCTGATCATGCGCCCGCTGCCCCCGCAGTTTGACGATATGGCTGTCTGCCGCGCGCTGCTGCCTGCAAAGGATGTGGACGGTATCACCGAGGGCTCGATGGCCGGTGTCTATTCGGGCAGCCAAACGGGCTTTGCGCCGTGTACGGCGCAGGGCTGCGTCGCGCTTTTGCGGCACAACGGCATCGACCTGGCGGGTCGACGGGCCGTGGTGGTGGGGCGCAGCCTCGTTATCGGCAAGCCGGTGGCGCTGCTCTTAATGGCTGAGAATATGACGGTGACGGTCTGCCACAGCAAAACGGAGAACCTGTCCGCTATCTGCCGGGAGGCCGATGTGCTCGTCGTGGCCGCCGGCAAGGCCGGTATGCTGGGCGCCGAGGCCATGCGGCCCGGGCAGGTGGTGCTCGATGTGGGCATCCACGTCGGCGCGGACGGTAAGCTCTGCGGCGATGTTCGCATTGAGGAGATAGAAGAGCTGGTGCAGGCGGTAACGCCCGTGCCGGGTGGCGTGGGCGCTGTGACCACCTCGGTTCTGGCGTTGCATGTTATCATCGCTGCCGAACGTATGCTATAAATATCCATCTCCCACTAAAATCCGACGTCGTGGCGCCTGCTTGGCAGTTGCGCGCGAGGCGCTTCGGTCTTTAAAGGGAGGATCTGCATAAGGAGGAAGTATAAAATGAGACTGACACAAGATAATTGCTGCGCACTGATCGTTGATTTTCAAGAGAAGCTGATGCCCCCCATGTATGGCCGGGATGAGCTGCAAAAAAATGTGGTGAAGCTGCTCAAGGGACTCTCTCTGTTGGAAATTCCAATGCTGATCACCGAGCAGTACCCCAAGGGGCTGGGCGCCACGCTGCCTGATATTGTCGGGGCGGCGCAGGGCGCGCCTGTTATCGCAAAGACCGCGTTCGGCGCGCTGGGCGACAACGATGTGCTCGGGCATTTAGAGCAGCTTGAGCAGTATGGGCGCAAGCAGGTGCTCGTGTGTGGCATTGAAGCGCATATCTGTGTGCTGCAATCGGCGTTGCAGCTCTTAGACAAGGGCCTCTCACCGATTTTTGTCACCGACTGCATTGCCTCGCGGCATCAGACCGATTTAATGGCCGCCTTTATGCGGGCCGAGCGCGAGGGTGTGCAGTTTGTCAGCACCGAGATGGCGCTGTTCGAGCTCATGGGTTCGAAGGAGCATCCGCAGTTTAAGGCGATTTCTTCGCTGATCAAATAAGTGCCGGTAGCATGCATAATTCGCCATGCCCAAAAGCATGGGTGCTTTGCCGCGAAATTTTCCGCCCCGCTGTATTGTCGTCCTCATCGGGCGGCAGTCCGCTTTCGTCCTCCGTCTTGCGGGGCAGAAACTTCTTGCATCCATCCCCTGTTTTAGGCGTGGCGAACGATGAGTCTGTTGCGGCTGGAAGGTAAACAAGACATGAAAACGCTGTTGCATATTTGCTGTGCGCCCTGCTCGATCGGCTGTATCGAGGCGCTGCGCGGCGAGGGTATTGAGCCGACCGGCTTTTGGTTTAACCCGAATATCCACCCCTTCACCGAATACCGGGCGCGGAAAAACGCGCTGGTCGACTACGCCAAGCAGATCGGGCTGTCGTTGGTTCTGCAAGGGGAGTATGGGCTGCGGTCGTTTATAGCGGCGGTTGCGCCCAATTTTAACGACCGCTGCGGCTATTGCTACCGCGTACGGTTTGAAGAGGCGGCGCGCTACGCGTCTGAAAACGGCTTTGAGTCCTTTACGACGACGCTGCTGATCAGTCCCTATCAAAATCACGCACTGATCTGTCAGGTGGCAAACGCGGTGGCCGAGCAATATGGCATCCACTTTTTATACCGCGACTTTCGCCCTTATTTTAAAGACGGGCAGCAGAAGGCCCGCGATATGGCGCTGTATATGCAAAAATATTGCGGCTGTATTTTCAGCGAGGAAGACCGCTATAAAAAGAAAAAGAAAGCAATGCCCGCACGCCCTGACGTATAGGCAATAAGATCACAGTTCCGCCGGATACTTTCCGGCGGGACGCTTTAGTTATATGAATTAAAGTTTTTGGTCAAGCTTTTTTCAAAAAGACTTGTGGGGTTTGGGGTGAAGCCCCATTATATCTAAATTCAACGTATCTTTAAGACATAAACAGCCCCGCCGAGAAATAACCGGCGGGGCTGTTTTGCTGTTTTGGTATGCGACAGGTTATTGCAGCATCGCCGCGCGCGCGGCGACGGGGCTGTGGATAAAATGATAGACCGAGGAAGCG
>DALYYK010000062.1:0-9519 GCA_031983305.1 Candidatus Fimivivens sp.
CGCGCAGCTATCGCCGCGCAGCTTTGAGGCCCCCGCCGCGACGGGGTCGAGCACCACCGGCTTGCCCAGCGCATTGGCGCGCTTGCCGGCCAGAATCATCGCGTCGATATCCCCCACGGTACCGATATTCAGCACCAGCGCCGACGCGACCGACGCAATCTCCTCAACCTCCCGGCGGTCGTGCGCCATCGTCGGCGTGCCGCCGACCGCGAGGATGATATTGGCGCAATCGTTGACGGTGACAAAATTCGTGATGCAATGCACAAGCGGCTTTTGGTCTCGTATATTTTTTAAGGTCTGTTTCATGGACGTTTCCCCTTTATTTGATATGAATATCCGAGAAAAAGCATGAATAGATCTATGCGGACTTTTGTCCACATGACAGGCGAATAACGCCAGCGGAATTGCGCCCGCCGAAAGACAACGTGTCAGACGGCAAGGGATCGCAAAATATCGTGCTTTCTATCGGATTATTGATATTAGCGGTTAAGGTTATCGAGCAGGCGCTGCAGCGTGCCCGAGCGTCTGAGCGCGCCGAGCACCAACACCGCGAGAAACGCGCCCATCATCGAGGAGGGCGTGTAAAACGGGATGTAATAAAACGGTGACTGCGCGTCGAGCCCATACCACAGCTTCATGAGCGGATAGGCGACCATCGCGCTGATAAAGCCGGTGCCGATCACCTCGCCCGCGACAGCGGCCCATAGGCGCTTGGTTCTTTGATAGAGCAGCCCCGATAGAAAAGCGCCGAAAACGGCCCCCACGAGGGCCTGAATTGTTCTGCCGCTCATCATGCGCAGAATACCGGTTAAAAACGCGGCGGCAAGGCCGTACCACGGCCCCAAAAACACCGCCGCCAGCACGTTGACAAAATGCTGGAACGGGGCCATCGATGGAAAATAAACAAAGGTACACAGCACGAAGCTAAGGCAGGAAAACATGGCTGTCAAAACCATTTTGCGAATTTTAATGGTGCTCATAGTACCGGGCCCCCTCCGTTTTGTTGATGCTTGGCGGTCTTTTCGTCAATCGTCCAGACGCCGTTCGGGTTATAGCTGATCTTGACATAGCTCATGACGCTGGGCGCGCCCTCGCGGACGCAGAGGAGCGAACACTGCCTGACAATCTCCATAAGCGCGTCATAGTCGCCCTCAATTGTCGTCTCAAACGGGCCGACCACATAGCGTAGGCCGCTGGATTTGATATAGGCGATGACGGCGTCGACAATACGCAGCGTCTCGTCGCCCTCGACCTTGGGCAACACCTGAATGGCAACGCTGGCGTTCATTGTGCCGCCCCCCGCCTAATGTCAAAGCAGTGGTTTAAAGGACCGCTGCCCTGCCCTAAATCGAGCATGGCCGATAAAGCGCCGGTGATATAGCTCTTGGCAAGTCTGATAGCCTCGGGCAGCGGATGCCCCAGCGCCAGATTACAGGCAATAGCCGACGAAAGCGTGCAGCCTGTGCCGTGGTTGTTGGGGTTATTGACCCGCGCCGAGTGGTACCAGTGCGCCTCGCCGTTATAAAGCAACAGATCGTCGGCGGAATCGCTCAGGTGGCCGCCTTTTAGCAGGATGCCGCCCTTTAAAAGCTTTTCCATCGCCTTGGCGGCACGCAGCATGTCGTCGGTGTTGTGCACCGCAAAGCCGCAGAGGCACTCGGCCTCGGGGATATTCGGGGTGATGACCGCCGCCAACGGCAGCAGTTTTGTTTTAAGCGTCTCGAGCGCGCCGTCGGACATCAGGCGACTCCCGCTTGTCGAGACCATGACCGGGTCGACGACGATATTCTGGGCACGGTAATCGCCGAGCTTTTTCGCGATGATCTCAATGATGCCCGCATTTGACACCATGCCTATTTTAACGGCATCGGGGCGGATATCTTGAAAGATGCAGTCAAGCTGCTGCCCGACAAATTCGGGCGTCGCCTCAAGCACGCCGTAGACGCCGGTGGTGTTCTGCGCGGTCAGCGCGGTGATGGCGCTCATCGCGTAGATGCCGTGCGCCGTCATTGTTTTAATGTCGGCCTGAATGCCGGCGCCGCCGCTACAATCCGAGCCCGCGATGGTGAGAACCTTTTTCATGTGCTGTCTTCCTTTCTTTTTTTGCGCGGCAGGTTTTGCGGTCAGAGGATCCATGGGGATATAACAAAAAAGGGCGTCCCCTGCCGGAGACACCCTTTAATCATCTTGTCGGGCGAAAAACTCGCCTTAAAAATTTGATCGCACCGCATCCCTACGTTGGCATTATCCAAATCAGGTAAGGTCGAGGGGTTTGGCCCCTCCTCTCAGCCTTCCAATAAGAAAGCTCCCTTGCTATGCTTATGGTAGCACGTTCCGCATCGGTTGTCAAATAAATCCGCGCGGTTATTGCGGCGCCTCCGCCGTCGGAATCACCATGATCGAGACTTGATTGGGCATGCAAACGGCAATATCCATATCCCGCCAGAGCCAGCCCGCGTGCACGCAGATCTGGTCGGGGCAGGTCGAGGACTTAAAATGAATCTCATGATTCTCAATCTCGAGCACTACGCCGACGCCGAGCAGCGCGTCGAGGTCGACCTCATAGGGCTCAGCATCCTTCGACAGATCGATGATGCAGACCTCAACGCCGCGCACCGAAACAACGGCGCTCATGGCCGGTTCTACGGGTTGCAGCTGCCGATAGATTAAAAAGCCGACCGAAGCCAGCACAAGCAACGCGATTGCGATCACCACAAAAAGCTGCGCTTTAGATGTCGGTTGCTTCATATCATCCCCCCTTTTTGGGCTGCGGCCGTCGCCGCGCCGGTTTTTCCGTATTGATGATAATATAAAACCCGCCGCAGCGTCAAGCGAAAGGTCTCTCTAAATTGAAGAGCGGTAATTAAAAGAAATACAATAGAGAGCGTTCGCCATCGCCTTACTTCCCCCGCGCCAGTGGATTATTCAATAAAATTTGCAAGCGAATACCGTCATTTGCTACTTTTCATTTTTCACTGAAACAGTGTTTCTGATTCGCACGGCTGCTGTACGTCTTGTGGCGCAGGCTTATTGTCAAAAACGGTGAGCAGCGCCACGGCGGCGAGGATCAGCACCGAGCCCAGCGCGGTTTTAAGGCCAAACGGTTCATCAAAAGCCACGATGCCAACCGCGATTCCGGTGATCGGCTCAAAGGTGCTTAGTATCGCGGCGCGCTGCGGTCCGACAATAGCGGCGCCAAGCTGAAACAGCACCACCGCCCCGACCATGACAGCCATTGCAAAAAACAGGCACAGCAGCCAGCCGGACAGCGACGCCGGCAGCGTCAGATTACCGGTCAGCGTCACGATTGAGCCGAGCAGCAGCGTGCAAACCGCCGCCATGCCAAAGCCGATTTTAAAGGGATTCTCTTTACTCAGCCCGCTCTTGTCAAGATAAACGATATAGGCGGCATAGGTCACACCCGAGACGAGGGCCAGCATCGCGCCAAAAAACTGTGCGGCCTCCCCCGGCGTATAAAAAAACAGCATGCCAAGGCTGCAAAGCAGCACGCAGCAGCCCTTGACCCGCCCGACTTTGTCATGGAAGAACAGCGCGCAGCCCACCAGCACAAAGATGGGGTAAACAAAATGCAGCGTCGTCGCCATGCCTGATGAAATATAATTATAGGAGTAAAACAGCAGCGCCGGGGTCAGCACCGAGCCGTACAGACCCAGCAGTACAATGCGCCTTAATCCATCCTTTGTGGGACGGATATCGACCTGTTTGACGCGCAGCAGCAGATAAAGCACCGGCAGCGCCAAGACGTTGCGCAACAGAACCAGACTGACGGCATTAACGCCGTCCGCATAGATATTTTTAGCCATCAGCGGCATGCAGCCGAAAATGACCGCCGATAGTATAATGTAAACGCACCCTTTTAAATAGCCGCTCATAAAAGCATTTCCCCTGTTTGCCCAAAATAAAAGACGCCGCTCGGCGTGTTGATTTTTATTGTATACCAATTGCACCTTGTTGGCAACCGTTTTTACATACGCTGCCCGGTGGGCTGCCGGCGATACGGCCGAGGTTAGAAAAAAGCCGGGCTTACGCGCTTGGCGTAAACCCGGCTTGCTCTTATGACGGGGTAATACTATTTGCCTTTAGCGGCTTTTTGAGACGCACCTTGAGTGCCGCGCACCTTGCCGTACCACACGAGCGCGCATACATAGGCGATGGTGGCCACCGCGCCGATCGTATAGGCGGCGCCCCACGGCAGGTTAAAGCCGATCTTCGCGTTTGTGAGATACGAAACGGTCACAAACGTATAGAACGCGCCGGGGATCAACGGCATCCAGACCCACTTGGATTTGCCGTTTTCGTACATCCAGATTGCGATGCTGGCGAACGCGAACAGCGCCAGCGTTTGGTTAGACCACGCAAAGTAGCGCCACAGTGTTGCAAAGCCCGCGGGGCTGGACTTTGCCCAGAACAGAATAACCGCAACAATCGCAAAAATAATGGCGGACAGCGACAGACGCTTGCTGTTGCTGTTTTGGGGAATGTGGAACGAGTCGGCAATAATCATACGAAGCGCGCGCAGGGCGGTATCGCCGGAAGTAATCGGCAACACAATGACACCCAGCAGCGCGATCAAGCCGCCGATAGGGCCCAGAATGTCTTTGGCAACGATGCCGATGGTGCCGGTCGCCAGACTCGGGTTACCCTGCTGAAGGCCCATGCTGTAAACGCCCATGGCGCTTGCCGCCCAGACCATCGCAATAAAGCCTTCTACGACCATCATATTGTAGAAGGTCGTGCGGCCTTCTTTTTCGCTGGCCATAGTGCGGGAGATGATGGCGGTCTGCGTCGAATGGAAGCCCGAAAGAATACCGCAGGCCACGGTGATAAAGAAGATCGGAATAAATTTGCCCGCATTAAAATAATCGCCATAAGCAAAGGCGCCGGCATTCCAGTCATCCCAAATGTTGAGCAGCGGATAGCCCTTGGCGAAAATGCCGATAAAGATGCCAACGGCCGAGAACAGCAGAATAGCGCCGAAGATGGGGTAAATTCTACCGATGACCTTGTCGATCGGGAACACCGTCGCGATCAGATAGTAAGCAAAGATAATACCATAGATGACCCAGGTGGACATCGAAGTCGCTTTGCCGTCAAAGCCGAATATCTGAACAGCCGCAATATCGCCGGGCGTATAGATAAACACAGCGCCCACCAGAATAAGTAACAAGCTGACTAAAATCTGATAGAAGAAGAAAACGGTTTTATTGGTGTACTTGCGCACCATATCCGGCATCTGGGTGCCGCCGTCGCGCAGACAGATCATGCCGGAAAAATAATCGTGCATTGCGCCGCCGATGATGTTGCCGATCGGAATGGTGATAAACGCGATCGGTCCGAACAGGATGCCCTGAATCGGTCCAATAATCGGGCCGGTGCCCGCGATATTCAAAAGGTTGATCAAGCTGTTTTTCCATTTTGTCATTGGAACATAGTCAACGCCGTCCTGCTTGGTGAGAGCCGGCGTCTGACGATCATCCGGGCCGAATACCTTTTCGCAAAGCGCGCCGTAGACAGCGCCGCCGCCGATGAGAATGACTAAGCCGATAAAAAATGTTGCCATAAAAAAACTCCCTTCCTATATCAAAAATAAGTCCGAGCGCGTTTTTCTTAGACCGGTGTCACCTCCCGAAACGATATAGCCGTCGCCGAATGGTCTGCACCCTTGGCAATGGTCGCAGGGTATATGAAAAAATAAACCAACCTATTTTATCCGCGGTGCCGATAGCGTGAAAAACGGTCTGATAAATTACCGGCTGTCCCATCTCTATGACCGCGCGCAGGCCCGGCATGCGGTGTCGCCTGGCAGGGCGATAACTTTAATTTCCAGTTTCATACCGGCCCTATTATATACCTTTTGTTTTGAATTGTTAATAGATTTTCGTAAAATTATGGCATAATTATTAAATTCAAGCCATTTTCAGATCTTTATACAATAAACAAGCACGGTTATGCGTCACTTTTCATAATCAATATACAGTTTTTACCTTCTGAAATACCGGCATTTCTGACAGTTGCGTTCCTTTGGCAGGATAAAATTGTAGCGAAAAGTACAAGACCGCAGCGATAAGCAGCACGCGATCTACCGCCCTGCGGGATAGCGACGGCAAAAAAGAGGGACGGCTTTACGCCATCCCTCTTTGGTCAAAAACAGATCGTCCCGCTGTGTCTGCGGTTAGACACGGTGCATCAGGTCGGTATAAGTCGGCATCGGCCAGCTGGCCTTATCCATCATGCGCTCGGCAAAGTCTGAGATGTCGCGGATCTGCTGCATATCCTGCTGGATTACGTCGCGGATATAGCGGGTTGCGCCCTCGGTGCTGTCGTCGGGCAGCGCCAGCACATCGTCGCGCAGCTTCTGGGTGCGCAGCGTCAGTTTGCTAACCGCGTCGGACAGCGTCTCGACATAGTTGAACAGCTCGGTGTTATCCAGTCCGATGGCGCGTAGCCGCCGTAAGCTCTCAGCCGTTTTGCCGGTGTAGTCGATCACCGCCGGAAGCACCTGCCGCTGCATCATTTCGAGCAGCGTGTTGGCTTCGATCAACGTGATCTTGCTGTAGTTCTCGAGCATGATCTCATAGCGCGAGCGGCATTCGACCTGCGAGAAGATGCCAAAGCGCCCGAACAGGTCGACGGTGTCGGACTGCTTCCAAACGGCGGCGGCATCCAAGGCGTTGGTGAGCATCGGCAGGCCGCGGCGGGCAGCCTCGATTCTCCAATCCTCGGCGTAGTTATTGCCGTTCATGATGATGCGGCCGTGTGCGGCATAGGTCTCACAGGCGATCTCGCGCACTGTTTTTTCAAGATCGTCGCTCTTTTCAAGCTTCTCGGCAAAAGCATCCAGGCTGTCGCAGAGCATGGCGTTGAGCACAATGTTGGCCAGCGCGATCGACTGCGCCGAGCCGACCATGCGGAACTCGAACTTGTTGCCGGTAAACGCGAGCGGCGAGGTGCGGTTGCGGTCGGCGTCGTCGGCCAGCACGCTCGGAATGGCGGTGACGCCCACCGACATGGGGCGCTTGGGCGCGCAGGCGTCGTCGCTGCTGCAAGCGGCGAGCAGATTGGTGTAGCGCTCGCCCAAAAACATCGAGATGATGGCGGGCGGCGCTTCAAAGCCGCCCAAGCGGTGGTCGTTGCCCGGTGTGGCGGTCGAAAGGCGAAGCTGCGCCGCGTAACGGTCGGCTCCGCGCACAAAGGCGGCGAGGAACAAAATAAAGGTCAGGTTGTTCTCGGGGTGCTCTCCAGGCGAGAGCAAATTTTTGCCCTTGTCGGTGCAGAGCGAATAGTTGTTGTGCTTGCCCGAGCCGTTGACGCGGGAGAACGGCTTTTCGTGCAGGAGGCAGGCCAGATTATGCTTTTTGGCGACCTCCTTCATCGTCTCCATAATCAGCTGGTTGGTGTCGCAGGTGATGTTGGCCGAATCGAAGACGACAGCCAGCTCATGCTGGGTGGGCGCAACCTCGTTGTGCTTGGTTTTGGCAGCGACACCAAGACCCCAGAGCGTTTCGTCCAGCTCATGCATGAACGACGAGATGCGCAGCCGCACACGGCCGTAATAATGGTCGTCAAGCTCCTGACTCTTGGGGGGCGGCGCGCCGATGAGCGTTCTGCCGCAGAGCTTTAAGTCGAGCCGCTGCTCGTAGTGCGCGCGGTCGACAAGGAAATATTCCTGCTCGGCGCCCGCCATCGGGATGACGCGGGTCGTGTCATGATCACCCAAGAGCCGCAGAATGCGCACGGCACGGGCCGATAGCGCCTCCATTGAGCGCAGCAGCGGCGTCTTTTGATCGAGCGAAACACCGCTCGGCCCGCAGAACGCCGTCGGGATATACAGCGTCTTATCCTTGACGAACACCGAGGAGGTCGGGTCCCACGCCGTGTAGCCTCTTGCCTCGAAGGTATTGCGGATGCCGCCCGAGGGGAATGACGAGGCATCCGGCTCGCCCTGCACGAGCGCGCGCGAATCAAATTCTAAAATAGCGGTGCCGTCGCCGCGCGGGACTAAAAAGCCCTCGCTCTTGCCGGCCGCGGCGTTGGTCAGCGGATGGAACCAGTGCAGATAGTGGGTTGCCCCCTGCTCGACCGCCCATTTGAGCATCGCGGCGGCCACCGGCTCGGCGATGCTTTCGTCGAGCTTGCCACCGTCCCTGCGGGTTTTGCGCAGACTTAAAAACACCTCGGCGGGCAGCATGCGCTCCATCACCTCATCGTGGAACACGTGGGTGCCGAATCTTTCTTGAAAAGACATATTTTCCTCCCCCAGCTTTGTTTTTGCGCTTGATGCGCCCGGTATATAACCAAACCGCTTAAACATTCGATGCAGAATTGGCGCGGATATTGATGTCCCGCAAGGACGACCGCGCAGCGAGGCGAAATAGACCGCCAAGACAATCTGATTTTTTAATTTGTTTGGCTATAAAGGCTTGCCGACCACAGCAATGCGATATTGATTTTACAATAGACTATTATAGTAGCATTTGGCCTGCGCTTTTTCAAGAAAAAACACACGTCTATGCTTATTCTATTAAAAAGTGGCAGAGATTGGCGCGCCGATTTTATGTTCTGCCGATACAAGGAACGCGCACACTGCGGTTCGCTGCCCTTTAGACCGGTAAAATATAAAAGCTGCCGTTAAGACGGCTTCTTCCTAATGGAATATTCGTATTGCGGGCATAATAATACGGCATTGGGCGTCAAGACAAGCCGCCTTAGTCATTTTTATGAAATTTAACGCCTGTCAAGGTCTTTATCTGGGACTTTCATAATTTTCCCTTGCTAAATTTTAAAGAATGTGCTATTGTCTTTATTAGTAAGTATGAAGTATTGACAGGAGAGTGGGTAATAACCCGCTCTTTTGTTTATGTATAGGGGGTTCACTATGGCAAAAGCTAAACAAAACACCGCGCAGACAGCCGAGCGCCTCGCGCAGCCGGTGCTGCTGCAAATGGGCCTGCGTCTGTGGGACGTCCGCTTTGAAAAAGAGGGTGGCGCATGGTTTCTGCGCTATTTTATCGACAAGGACGGCGGTGTCAACATCAACGACTGTGAGCAGTTTTCGCGCCTGATCGATCCGATTCTCGACGTGGCGGACCCCATCGACGGCGCTTACAGCCTCGAGGTTTCCTCCCCGGGTATCGAGCGCGAGCTGACAAAGCCTTGGCATTTTGAAGAGAACCTCGGGCGTCCGGTCACGGCGCGGCTTATCCGCGCCAAAAGCGGCGTACGCGAGATCGCCGGTACGCTCGTCTCTTATAGCGACGGCACGGCGGTCATTCTCGACGCGCAGACCGGGACCGAATACGCCGTCGCCAAGACCGAGGCGGCCTATATCCGTTTGCAGGACGATTTTGATTACGACAAAGGAGCAGGACAATGATTAACCGTGAGTTTTTCGAGGCACTGACGCTTCTCGAAAAGGAAAAAGGGATTCCCGTTGCTTACATGGTGGAGAAGATTAGAAATGCCGTCTCCATTGCTGTCAAGCGCGACGCCAACGGCGGC